>CAYFVX010000057.1:0-10904 GCA_964346425.1 uncultured Chloroflexaceae bacterium
CCCGTTACGTTGACGCCTATGGGTTTGCAACCCCCAATCCCCCGCTTTGCAAAGCAGCAAACCGCTTAGCTTCATGCGCATGGGTGAGGGAACCAGGTTCCCTCACACCCCCATTCTGGTGGGGTATGTCGTTTGGAGAGACGTTGCACGCAACGTCCCTCCAAACGACACACCCGATTGTAAAGCCCTGACACGCGGCTGCGTGGGTCTTGTGCCCTTGCGCAAGCGGTGCCCACCGCAGGTGACCCCCATTGAGGCGAGCTCCCCGCAGAGAGCACGCGGGAATTCCATTCCCTCACAACCTGATTGGGGTGGGGCTTGTGGTGTTTGCGGCTTCGCCACAAACACCACAAGCCCCACCAGAGAGCACGGGCACACAGGTGCGTGCCCAAAAATACAGCAGATTTCCGATTTCCACCCGGCACTTTGCCCCGGTCCGCTTTGCAAATTCTGTGCCAGAATTGACGAGAGCCGTTCACACTTCTGCTGGTGCTTCAAGCATATACCCAACCCCGCGAACACTGACAAAATACTCTGCCTTGATTTTGCGACGCAGCTTATGCACGTGTGGCTTGAGTAAACTTTGCGCTTCCGCTTTATCCTGAATATGCCCATGCGTAGAGCGAGCTATCTCAATATACTCAAGCACCGTACCCGGTGCCTGTGCCAGACAGCGGAGTAGCGCATACTCGATGGGAGTCAGATGGATAGTCTCATCTGCAAAGGAAACACTGTGCCGCCGATTATCAATACAAAGTTCTCCCACCCGATAATACCGTTCCCCCTCTTCTTCTCCCTCTTGATCGGCAATGTCCAGGGAGGCTTGCTCCTCTGCCGAAGCAAGCAATGGTTCAGCCTGCGCTTCAGCGGGGTGTTCAGGCTGAGCATCAAACTGTGCGGCAATCTGTTTGAGTGATTGGATTGCGCGAGCTTTCTGTACCTCGCGAACATGCCGCTGAATTGCCCCTTTCACACACTGCAGCAAATCCTCCGGCTCACAGGGCTTGTGCAGATAGTCATAGGCACCAGAACGGAGCGCAGTTATCGCCGTTTCCATCGTACCAAAACCTGTCAACACAATAACGGCCGCATACGGATCATGGTGGCGAGCAGCCTGCAAAACTGCAAGCCCATCTATGCTCCCCATCTGAATATCTGTAATGATAGCATCATAATACTGCGTGGCTTCCTGTTGCTCCAGCAGGTCAAGAGCCTGTTCCCCATCTTCCGCAACAGAAACGTGATAGCCGGCTTTGCGCAATACGGCCTCTATCGAAAGACGGGTGGATTGGACATCTTCAACCACAAGAACATGAGTCATAGCAAAAACTCCCTTCCCAAAAACTCAGCGGAGCCGCGCAAGAGCCATTTTCTACACACGCACTCGCTTGACGGTAGTCACTCTGTCTAGTAAAATCAGTTTTGCTTTATACTATCATATTTCAGGGGGAAGTTAGGGGATCGCTGTATTTCACCAGACAAGGGGTTATCAATGACGTTGCTTGCGGGAGAAAGAAAACGCGTTGTTATTGAAGGAGTACAACCGCAAATTGAAGGGGGGCGTTACGCAATCAAACGAACGGTTGGCGAAACGATCGTCGTGGAAGCGGATGCCTTCTCTGATGGACATGACGTAATATCCTGCGCTTTGCTCTATCGTCCAAAACATGTTGATACATGGGACGAAGTACCAATGGAGCCAATGCTAGGCAAATATACCAACGGTGAGCAGGCGGTAGACCGCTGGCGAGCCGAATTTGTCGTCACCCAACAGGGCAAATACTACTACACCATCCTGGGGTGGGTAGACCATTTCAAAACCTGGCGCCGAGATTTGCAAAAACGGGTTGATGCAGGTCAGGATGTTTCCGTAGACCTGCTGATAGGAGCCAGGATTGTTCAGGAAGCCAGCGAACGCGCCGCGGATGATAACGATGCCGAGTGGCTACGCTCCTGGGCTGGTGTGTTGCGCAAAGAAGGCGATATGCAGCACCGCGTTCAAGTGGCAATGGATGAACAGCTTGAACTCTACATGAATCGTCACCCCGACCGCCGCTTCGCCACCATGTATGAAAAAGAACTGATCGTCACGGTTGATCGTGAACGAGCGCGTTTTAGCACCTGGTATGAGATGTTTCCACGCTCATGCGCCAGCAAACCGGGTCGTCACGGCACATTCAAAGACTGTGAAGCACGACTGCCCTATGTTGCTGAAATGGGGTTTGATGTCCTCTATTTCCCTCCCATCCATCCGATAGGGCGATCCTTTCGCAAAGGCAAAAACAACTCCTTGCAAGCAGAACCAGATGACTGCGGCAGCCCCTGGGCTATTGGTGCAGCCGAAGGCGGGCACAAATCAATACACCCTGAACTCGGCACACTTGAAGATTTCCGCAATCTCGTCAAACGGGCCAGGGAAGAATACAACATTGAAATCGCGCTGGATATCGCCTTTCAATGTTCGCCCGATCATCCCTACGTGCAAGAACACCCCGAATGGTTCTACCAACGACCCGATGGTACTATCCAATATGCCGAAAATCCTCCCAAAAAATATCAGGACATCTACCCCTTCTTCTTTGAGACCGACAACTGGTTGGGACTCTGGAAAGAACTCAAAAGCATTTTCCTCTTCTGGATCGAGCAGGGCGTGCTGATTTTTCGCGTGGACAATCCACACACCAAATCATTTCGTTTCTGGGAATGGGTTATCGAAGAGATAAAAGAGCAATACCCCAACGTCATCTTTCTCGCCGAAGCCTTTACCCACCCAAAGATTATGTACAACCTGGCAAAACTCGGCTTTACCCAATCCTACACCTACTTTGCCTGGCGCAACACCAAACTCGACCTGACCAATTACATGACTACGCTGACCAGAAGCGAAGTACGAGAAATCTTTCGACCAAATTTCTGGCCCAACACACCGGATATTCTGAATGAATACCTGCAGACAGGACGCCGGCCAGCCTTCATGATACGCTTCATTCTGGCAGCCACATTGACCGCCAGTTATGGTATCTATGGCCCTCCATTTGAACTCTGTATCAATACCCCCGTGAAGCCCGGCAGCGAAGAATATCTTGATTCAGAGAAATACCAGATACGCAACTGGGAACTCAAAGCTCCTCATAGCCTGCGCTATCTCATTGCCCAGGTCAACCGTATTCGACGTGAAAACCCTGCCCTACAAAGTGATTGGAATATCGTCTTCCATCCAACCGATAACGAGCAAATTATCTGTTACAGTAAACACACCGACGATTTGAAAAACATCATCGTCGTCACGGTCAACCTGGACCCCTATCATACCCATTCAGCATGGGTAGATATGGACGTGGAAATACTTGGCCTGGATGAGAAAAAACCATACCAGATGCACGATTTGCTAGATGATGCACGCTATTTCTGGAGTGGCTCGCGGAATTACGTCCAACTCAATCCGCATCACGTTCCGTCCCATATCTTCTGCATCCGCAAACATGTCCGTTCTGAACGTGATTTCGATTACTATATGTAATACCAGTGATGAAGGAGAAGGTAGGAATGCCTCCACAAAACACAACGGAAGAAAATATGTCGCCAGAGCAAAAGAAGGATGAACCCTTGAACGAACACGAAGCCGAAAAAGCAGTGGCTAAAAAGAACGCCACCGACGAAACAACTGAGGAAAAAGAAGCGCAAACCGACGAAGAAACCACAACGACCGAGCAACCCAGAGAGAAAGAAGTGGCCGCCGACGAAAAGCCAGCCAGCACCGAACTGAGCACCCAGCCATTGGCTCCGCTGGTCTCCACAACCGAAACAAGCACGCCGCAACCGATGGTTGATGTGGTGCTACCCGATCCTATGGATTATCAGCGACAATACATCGCGACCAGCATAATCACCGATGAAGACCTCTACTACTTTAACGAGGGGTCTCATTACCGGCTCTATGAAAAGCTCGGATCGAAAATAACAGTTGTGGACGGTATGAAAGGGGCCTACTTTGCCGTCTGGGCTCCCGATGCGGTCAGCGTCTCGGTCATTGGGGATTTTAACAACTGGAACCGCGAGAGCCATCCACTCTATGGCGAAGGGGGTTCGGGTGTCTGGGAAAACTTCATACCGGGCATTGACAAAGGACAGATTTACAAGTACTACATCGTTTCGCGCTTCAACGACTATCGGGTCGAAAAATCCGATCCCTATGGCTTCTACCACGAAGTCTCGCCCAAAACAGCAACCTTTGTCTGGGAACTAAACTACACCTGGAACGATCAGGAATGGATGGAAGCACGCAAAGAACGGAATACGCTCGATGCGCCCATGTCCATCTACGAAGTTCACATTGGCTCCTGGATGCGCGTGCCAGAAGAAGACGCACGCTTTATGTCCTATCGTGAACTGGCTCCCAAACTGACCGAATACGTCAAAAAAATGGGCTTCACCCACGTGGAGTTTATGCCCGTGATGGAGCATCCCTTCTATGGCTCCTGGGGCTATCAGGTGACAGGATTTTTTGCCCCCACCAGCCGCTATGGCTCCCCGCAGGATTTCATGTATCTGGTAGATACATTGCATCAGAATGGCATTGGTGTTATTCTCGACTGGGTTCCTTCCCACTTTCCGGTAGATCAACACGGTCTGGGCGTTTTCGATGGCTCGCACCTGTATGAACATTCTTACCCGCAAAAAGGCTGGCATCCCGACTGGAGCAGTTTTATCTTCAACTATGGACGCTACGAAATTCGTAGCTTCCTTATGAGCAGTGCTTTCTACTGGATTGATAAATACCATATTGATGGCTTGCGCGTAGATGCCGTCGCTTCCATGCTCTATCTGGATTACTCCCGCGGTGAGGGAGAATGGATGCCCAACGAATACGGTGGCCGCGAAAATATCGAGGCGATCTCCTTCCTGCGCAGGTTCAATGAAGACATCTACAGCAATTACCCGGATGTGCAAACCATTGCGGAAGAATCGACCGACTGGTCTATGGTTTCACGCCCAACCTACGTCGGCGGGCTTGGGTTTGGCATGAAATGGGACATGGGCTGGATGCACGATACCCTGACCTACATTGCCCACGACCCCATCTACCGCAAATATCATCACAACGAAATGACCTTCCGCATGATCTATGCGTTTACGGAAAACTTCCTGCTACCACTCTCGCATGATGAAGTCGTGCATGGCAAAGGCTCCCTGCTCAGCAAAATGCCCGGCGACCTCTGGCAAAAGTTTGCCAACCTGCGCCTGCTGCTTGGCTATATGTATGCACAACCCGGCAAAAAGCTTCTCTTTATGGGAGCCGAAATCGGCCAATGGCGTGAATGGTATCACGAAGAAAGCCTCGACTGGCACCTGTTGCAGTTTGCCCCGCATGCTGGCTTGCAGCAATGGATAGCAGACCTCAACCAGTTCTACCGCAACGAACCCTGTCTCTATGAAAATGACAACGACCCCAGCGGCTTTCGCTGGATTGACTGCCACGACTGGGAAAACAGCATGTTCAGCTTGTTGCGGAATGGCAAAGCCAAAGAATCGGTTCTTATTGCTGTGTGCAATTTCACCCCCGTACCCCGGCATAACTACCGTGTCGGTGTCCCCTTCGATGCCTTCTGGGAAGAAGTCCTCAACAGCGACGCCAAAGAGTATGAAGGTAGTGGACAGGGCAACCTGGGTGGCGTCAAAGCAGAAGCCGTACCCTATCACGGCTACCCGCAGTCTATCAATATCAACGTGCCACCATTGGGGATTGTGTTCTTCAAAGGGGAGTGCGAGGAGTGTGAAGACTGGTAGAAAGAATGCCTTTTTTCATGGGTTTTTTGTGGCGGTAGCACCACAGAATACCGTGGAGTATCCTCAACGGGGTTGACCCAGGGGTTGCGAGGGGACACAGTCCCCTCGCAACCCCATTCTGGTGGGGTGTGTGCGTTTTTCGACTTCGTCGAAAAACGCACACACCCCACGGTAAAATCCCGTCCACGATGTTTCGTGGTGCTTTCATTGTAGCAGCATAAACCGGTCAGGTTAAGAACAAAATGTGGGAGAAACAGGGAGAAACAGGAACAAAGGAGGTGGTACGCGCTGGCTGGTATCACGGAGTGGGCATGTGCAGAAAGAGATTCTCCATCGCAAGCTGAGGATTTACATTATCGCGGAGTTGCTGCACAGATTCGCCCAACCGTGCAACAAAACGGTAGACATCCTCCAGGTCATACCGCTCAGCCACCGCCTCCAGCTCGTTGCGTCGGTCAATATGCTGAATATACTCCGGACACTTTGCGCCAATCAAAAGCACATCGTGCCACCAGCTTTGCCACAACTCAAGCCATTCCAGCACTATATCCTGCTGGCCGGCGCGATACTCTTTGGCACGCTCTTCGACCCAGCGGAACGCCGCGTGATAGGGCTGTTGCTGGATATGCAGCAACTCATCAACCCGCTCCTGGTAGACCTGCATATCTTCTGGCTTATCTGCCATACGCAAAGCCCTCCCGACACGACCACCACTCCATGCCGCCAGCAACTCGGCCTGTTGCGCTTCCAGAGCTTTTTGTTCCATCACAGCCCGTGCCACCTGGCGACGCGGCAGCGGACGCAAGCGAATTTCCTGACAGCGTGACACGATAGTAGGGAGCAAATTTGAGGTATGGGCTATCAGCACAAGCGTGGCAAACGGAGGCGGCTCTTCGAGCGTTTTCAACATAGCATTGGAGGCTTCCTCATTGAGCCGCTCTGCATCGTGCAGAATAAAAACACGCCGTTGCCCTTCATATGGCTTGAGCGCAATATCGTGCTGCCACTCCCGAATCGTCCCGATTTTCAAATCCTTTTGGCGAGCAGACGATTGAGAACCAGACACCGCGGCCGCCTGCGTCTCCATACTCGCCAGCCGCACATCCGGATAATTCCCGCGCTCAATGCGGCGACAGGCCCGACACTCCAGGCACGGTTCACCTGTCGTGCTGCCCGTCTCACAATTGAGCGTCTGCGCGATACGTAATGCAATCAACGCCTTGCCAATACCATTGGGGCCACTGATAAGATAGGCATGCGCCTCACGCCCACTGGCAATACTGCGCTGCAAATAGGTTATCGCCCACTCATGTCCAATAATATTCCAGGGCATACAGATTTCCTCCCTGGGCCACGTCCTTGCAATAGGGTTGCGCGGGAACGAAGTTCCCGCGTGCTTCCTGTAGGTAAAACCCAATTGAGGGACGCAGTCCCTACATCCCATATGCATGAAGCTACCACATAATTTCCCTCGGTGGCACAGCCCTCAGCGGAGTTCACCCCGCTGCAAGCTCCACTTGCAAACGGGCAAAACATGCACGCAGGGGCGTGCCAGCATATTCTGGTGGGTTTTTTGTGGGTTTTTTGACGAAACCGAAAAACCCACAAACCCCACTCCAAAGGGGAGTGTGCGGGAACCTGGTTCCCGCACACTCCCGCAGGTGCCCCCGCTGAGGGGGTACCCTTTGCGGAAAGCGCGTTTTTCCGCTTTGCAAAGCGGGGAATTGTGGAGAAAAACCCCCGAAAACAACAATATATCCAGCGCCACACGCCAGTATGAAAAAAGCGGTAGCTTCATACGCATGGGGTTGAGGGGTGCAAACCTCAACAGGTGTCACCTGTTTTTTTGTGCTGCTTGCGCACGGCACAAAACGCACGCAGCCGCGTGCCACAGCTTTGGCGTGGGGTTTGTGTTTTTTTTTCGACTTCGTCGAAAAAACCACAAACCCCACCAGAGAGCACTGGCACGTGGGTGCGTGCATTTCTTTGCTTGCCCAAGCAGTACTCACCCGCAGGTGACACCTGTTGAGGGCTACAAATCCCTCGAAAACGCGAAAGAACTGGGACGCAGTTTTGCAAAATATCCTCTTGTTGGTTCGTTTTTTCGGCAGAGCTGCAAAAACAAAACCAACAGTAACTGTTCACATTCACGGGAAAGAAAACGAGCCGCGCACGTCAGTAAGCGGATATTTCCCTTTCGTAAGCACATTTTGTTCCGCTCCCTCACGGTCGCGGCTCGTCTGTTTGCCTCATTTCTGAACAGTTACAACCAACAACAGCAGAAAGGTAGCTAATATTCTTCCAGGTCTGGATTGATCTGGCGGAATATCAGCACCGAATTGACCCCACCAAACCCGAACGAATTGGACATCACAATCTGAATATCCGGCTGCAACCTGGCAACGTTGGGCACATAATCCAGATCACACTCCGGATCTGGCTCATCCAGGTTAATGGTCGGCGGAATAATCCCATGCAGCAACGTCAGCACGGTAGCCACCGCTTCCACCGCACCGGCCGCCCCGGTCAAATGCCCAATCATAGACTTGGTGGAGCTTATAGGGACACTATACGCATATTCCCCAAACACGCGCTTGATAGACCGGGTTTCCGCCACATCACCAGCAATCGTACTGGTCGCATGCGCATTGATATAGTCTATCTGTTGTGGACTTAACCCCGCATTAAATAGCGCACGATTTATCGCTCTGGCAGCCCCCTCACCCTCCGGGTCCGGTGCAGTCACGTGGTAGGCATCGCAGGAACTACCATACCCCACCAGCTCTGCATACATCCTGGCACCGCGGCGACGAGCATTTGCCATACGCTCCAACACAAGCACCCCTGCTCCCTCAGCCGGCGCAAAACCATCACGATGCACATCGAAAGGACGTGATGCACGCTCCGGCTCATCATTGCGCGACGTCAACGCCCGCATAGCACAAAAACTCGCCAGGCTGAAATGGCTGATAGGGGCTTCTGTGCCACCGGCCAGCATCACACTCGCATCGCCACGCCGTATGATATGGGCCGCCTCACCAATCGCCTGCGAACCCGCAGCACATGCCGTGCTGATAGTCGTACTATATCCACGCAAACCAAGCTGGATAGCTACCTGTGAAGAGGGCATATTGGGTAATGCAGACGGGACATAGAAGGGGCTGACCTTCATCGGCCCTTTTTCTATCATGGCCCGCACCGCCTTTTCCGAATCCGGAAAAGAAGAAGTGCCACAGGCAATCAGCGATCCTATCGCAGTCGAATCCTCGCGGGCAATATCCAGCCCCGCATCTTCAAAAGCCAGACGTGCCGCAGACACAGCCAGTTGACTGCTGCGAGACATGCGTCGGGCTTCTTTTGTCTCGATAAACTCCTGGGGATCAAACCCCACAACTTCCCCCCCAATCTGGCAGGGAAAGTCGCTGGCATCACAGAGCGTAAAAGGACGGATACCACTCTGCCCCCTCGCAAGACCCTCCCAGAACGTTTCCAACCCGATGCCAAATGGCGTCAATGCTCCCATCCCGGTGACGACAATTCGGCTTTCTTCATCTATCTCATCTATCGGGAGGGTCAGGGTGGCGGTCAATGCTTGCTCCGAGAGAATATCTTCAAGCAAGCGATCAATTTGCTCTCCCAGCGTTTCTTCTGAAATAACATCGCGAGTAAGCGAGAGCATCATCAGCCGCTCGCGCAACTGTTCTCGCAGATGATTTGTAATCAGCGTCATAAACAAAACCTTGCTCGGCGCATAAACTTGAGCCTATCCAGAAGGAGACTTCTCCTGATAGACGACACTCATAACCATGTGATTGAAAGAGATTACGCTACCACACGCTGCTTGCAAGCTGAAAGATACCCGGTATCATGAAATCATCGTGCGTGCTAAGGGATTATATCACGGCTCATAGAGAGGGCGCAAAATTGTATGCAATCAAATGACACACAACAACCAAAAATCCTCATTATTGGCTATGGCAATCCGCTCCGCGGCGATGATGGATTGGGATGGCATGTTGCCAGTACTCTGGCGGAAAAAAACCGTCAGCCGGGCAATACCCCACCGCTGCTCGTGCTGCCCCGTCACCAGCTCACCCCGGAACTTGCCGAACCTATCAGCCAGGCAGTATTTGTTATCTTCGTAGACGCTCGTCTGGGGGAAACACCGGGCCAGGTCCAATCGCTCATGCTCGCACCTCAGGCATCCACAGGGGCATTCACCCATCACGTTGACCCTGCCAGCCTCTTGCTGCTGGCCCAATCGCTCTATGGCTCTTGCCCGCCGGCTGCGCTTCTCTCCATCACCGGTGACACATTCGGGTATAATGAATATATATCGCCGATCGTTCAGCAACGTTTGCCAACCCTCATGCAGCAACTCGAAGTGCTCATTGAACAGGCAAGATTGCTGAATAGGTAGCGAGAGCATTCTTTCATGGCGCTTTTGTAGATAACCAGAGCGTAAGGAGGCACAACGATGTACCGTCATATTCTGGTTCCGCTTGATGGCTCACACCTGGCCGAGCAGGTAATCCCGCATGTCCAGACGCTGGCAAAGTATGACAAGAGTATTCGCATCACTTTACTGCGGTCAGTCTCCCCCGTGTACCCAATTACGACTGAGTACAGTGGAGCTTTTCTTGTTCCTGTCGAAGAACTATCGTCTGCTGTTCAAGAAGCAGAAACGTACCTGGAAACTATTGCCAGCCAGATGCGCTCGGAGGGGTTTCATGTGTTTGTGGAAGTAAGTGATATGCCAGCCGCCGAAGCTATCGTTGACTATGCATCATACCACGATGTTTCGTTGATAGCGATAGCCACGCATGGGCGTAGTGGATTGAGTCGCTGGATATTTGGCAGTGTGACGCAGAAAGTGCTGCATGCAACGCATGTCCCGCTGCTCGTGATACGGCCCATAGAGCATGAAGAGTAGCTGCGGCTTTCACCGCAACGGTGGACACCGCTTGCAGCAGTAGCACCACAGAATATCGTGGAGTATCCGCAACGCAGTTGACCCAGGGGGTTGTGAGGGGACTTGTGTCCCCTCGCAACCCTCACATGGGTAGACTTTTTCGAGGAAAAGAACCCCGTTGGGAATCGTAGCAGCGGTTTTTAAC
>CAYFVX010000058.1:0-10843 GCA_964346425.1 uncultured Chloroflexaceae bacterium
TGCTGCCGTGTCGTGCAGCCGCTTCAATGCCCGCACGGTTGGAGCGCGGTATGATTGTGCTATCCAGGTCATTTTCAATGGCTTTGATAGCTCCCTGTTTCGGCCCCATCCGCCCGACCCTGCACTCCGCAGCACGTATGGCGATGGGCCTTTGTTGCTCTATGTGGGCCGATTGATGCCGTGGAAGGGTGTAGATACTGCGCTGCATGCACTCCACCACCTCCCACAGGCAACGTTGCTTATTGCGGGCGATGGCGAAGAGCGGGAGCGGTTGCAACGGCTGGCGCAGGAGTTGGGCGTTATGCAGCGCGTGCGGTTTCTGGGCGTCGTGCCGCGCCAGCAGTTACCCCGGCTTTATAGCACGGTTGACCTGCTGCTGGCAACCAGTTATGCCAGCGAGACGTTTGGTATCAGCCTGGTTGAGGCGCAGGCGTGTGGTCTGCCGGTCGTGGCTTCCCGCTTTGGCGGTTTCCCGGAGGTGGTGGATGAGGGGCGCACTGGCTTGCTGGTGCCCCCCCGCGACCCTTCCGCGCTTGCGGAAGCGGTAACGACCATCCTGGAGCATCCAGAGCGGCGGGCTGCTATGGCGGCGGCCGCCCCCCAGTGGGGTGCGCAGTTCCTCTGGCCTGCGGTGGTAGACCGCGTCGAGGCGGCGTATTATAGAGCTGCACTCTTTATTTAACCCACCAGCGCATACTCTATCGAGCGCGGGTTGGGCATCTGCCTGGAAGCATCAAGAATTTCCATACCCACAATATGCCCATTCTCATCGTAGTCAAGAATAATCCCAGGTTTCTCTTCGTCGCTTTTTTCGACAGGCGCATCGCTAAACAGAATACGGAGCACATCTACCTCAACATCATACGTTATTTTCATCACTATCTCCAATACTTGCTCATCTGAAGAGAAATCGCATGGATAATACCTCATCATAGATTTCCTACTGACCCTCATCCACCAGGCTCAGCATGGACTGGCGCAACCGGCGCAATCGCTGGTCCATATGCTCCGGGCGGATATACAACTCTTCATACACTTTGCTCACCTGCAAGCGAAACTCGCTGATTGGTCCTTTGTGCTGCTCATTGCTCCGTTCATAGGCAAAATCGAGCGACACATCTACGGTCACAAGCACCTGCCGCACTTCATCTAGATCGTTGATACGCAAGGCTGCTTCCGCATCGGCAAGCTGACTGGCTGCCCGCGCCAGGTAGTAGGCACTCCAGAGGTTGCGGATTTCGGTCTGAATTTCACGCATGTCCTCCCGGATTTGTTCCTCTTGTTCATCCAGTTTCAGCATAGTCGGGAGGGGAGAGGGAGATTGTTCAGCCCGTGGGCTGACCGTGGGAACAGGTGTAGACGTCCGTGGCCCTGCGGTGTCACGGGGTGATGGCGACCCACGCATCGGGAAAGCTCTGGTGCTAGTTGGTGCGGGAGTCGGCGACACCTGCTCGCGAGGAGTGGTGCTGTTGGATACAGCACCAGTTGCGCTGGGTGTCGTACTGGTAGGTGTGGGAGAAGCTACCAGGCGAGCCACGTGCGGGTCAGGAAAAAGCAGAGCCTGGATGAACAGGCTGAGCAACACACTGACCAGAGCGGTGAGCAAAAAAGGGGTGAATGATATGATGCGTTTCCGCCATAGAGATGGAGAATCCTGCGGCGGTCGTGACTGTTTTTCAGGCATGACACGCCGACCTTACCTCATCTGAGCCAGCTTAAATTTCGTGGGCCAGGAGAATAGCCTGGGCTATTTCTTTCATAGGTTTCCGCGTGTTCATGGAGAGTTGTTGGATTTTGCGGAAAGCTTCGGCTTCCTTGAGACCTTGCGTATCCATCAAGACACCTTTAGCACGTTCAACGAGTTTGCGTGTATCCAGTGTTTCTTTGAGGTCCACAATCTCCGTCTCCATTTCGAGAAATTCCTGGTAGCGAGCCAGGGCAATCTCAATGGCCGGTAGCAACTCCGCGTCGCGGAATGGCTTGACGACATAGTTGACCACGCCCGCATCTCTGGCACGGTCAACCAGCTCACGGTCTGAAAAAGCCGTCAACAGCAGGACTGGCGAAATTTTTTCCTGGGTGAGGATTTTTGCTGCTTGAATGCCGTCCAGTTTGGGCATTTTGATATCCATAATGACCAGATCGGGGTGCAGTTCGCGTGCCAGATTGATGGCACTGACACCATCCCCTGCTTCGCCAACCACAACATACCCCAACCCTACCAGGGTTTCTTTGAGATTCATACGGATGAGCGATTCATCATCCGCGATAACGAGTCGTTTTTGTGGTGCCACGTTGGTCCTTCCTCACAAAGCATTCAACTCCGCGATAAAGTGAAACCGTCTATTCCTTCAGCATTCCAGACTTGCACATGTTTGTTGAAGGAAAGCTTCCACTCTTTTCCCCACCTTTGGGAAATACATAGGCATAGTTCCAAAACCATAGAAATTTATGGAAATGTTTATGCGGCAAGCCGCAATGGGTGAACTACGCACCCTCTACTCCCCTGCGCGAACGCATCAGGAGCTACTTTTCGGATAATGTTGTATGCACCATTCACGTCGGCATTTTTCTTCGCATATTCGTGTAATCTCATCGGAGAAGTATACCATAAAAAAACATAAATTTCAATGAATTGCTATGAACCAGGGCAACGACGCTTATACATGTGGACTGTTTTTGTTGTCACGTATTGCGTTCTCAGCAGCCAGACCTGCAACAAGGTCAATTGCTTTGCTGTGGCTTATGGTAGCGCTACAGTGTAGTATTTGTCAAGAGTTTGGGGAGAGGATTGCACCGCTGTTTCTTCTGTGGTATCTTTAACTTAGGAAACACATTTTTATAGCAAAGTCCTGCAAAAGTCGCGCCATGATTATGCGCAAGACTGACATTTCGGGCAGAGGTGGCACTATGAGCGAAAAAAGCGCGGAAGAAGTTAAACAAATGGCCCAGGAGCGCATCCGCCAGCGTCAAGGGAGCGACAGCGACACTCCAACCGTCAATCCTGCTCAGCAGGTAGTTGATGAAACCGCCCCCTGGCGTTTTGCCTTTGTAAGCATGATCGGCGTTTTGCTCCTCGGCTTACTATTGGCTCCTGGCTTCTCACTCGACCAGAAAATGTATATTGTCCTGCACGGCATGTGTTCCCAACAACACAACATCGCCCTTGGCAACATCCAGTTTCCCATTTGTGCGCGATGCACCGGCATCTATGTCAGCACGCTGACAACCATGCTCTACTTCTGGGCTTTGGGACGTGGACTGGCAGGACGAGTCGCGCCCTGGCCTATCGTCGGGGCTATGATAGCATTTGTCCTTTTGATGGCAGCGGACGGCTTCAACTCAATGGCGACAGAACTTGGAGTGGGACAACTGTATGAACCACGCAATGATATACGCATTTTCACCGGCATCGGACTGGGCATCGGCATTGGCGTATTGCTGCTGATGATGATAAACACCGTACTGCGCCGAAACCCGAACGACACATTACCCGCTTTCAAAAACTGGCTGGAGTTTGGTGGAGCATGGGCAATCAATTTGCTGGTACTGGTTGCAGTCTATGGCAACCTGCACTTTATGGCCTGGCCCCTCGCCATTATGGCCTTTCTCGGCATGGTCGGTGTGATATATGTGGTCAATCTTATCCTGGTCAGTCTGATAATGGGATATGATGGGTCGGTTACGCGATTGTCACAACTGGCAAAACCTGCTACACTGGCGATTATACCAACCCTGATCATGCTCTGGGCCACCTCAGCGTTACGCTACTGGCTCGAAGCCCAGGAAATGATGCCGCATGTCTAGCAGACAACTCATACACCAATTGGCGGGCAGAAAAAACCCCTCTTGCAATATGATGAGCGCGGGCAGTGTCGTGTGCTCCCGCTTGACGAAGCAAACGAACTTAATTGATTATGTCTGGGATACCGTCTTTGCGTATTCCAACCCGGCGCGTCCCGTTGGCGCGTGAACATCCCATGATGCCCAGCAAAACCGTTCATGCTCAAAAAATACTGGCCTGACCCGATCGTCGTGCTCATTCCGCTCTTGAGTGGACTGATACTGAGCATTCTCTTTGCCCTGGATATTATCATCCCGGTGGATATTGGTGCGCCGCTGATATATGCGGCGACCATCTGGGGATTGGTCTTTGTCAAAACCAGTACCACCTCGTTGCTCCCACGGTTGATGATAGGGCTCTACAGCCTGCCGTTCAGTACCACTATCAACTACCTGTTTCACGAAGAACACATCTGGTGGCGTTGGCCGCCAAAGATGATTCATGAATGGCACGAGAAAATAGACCCGGTACCGCTTATCCAAAACACCGAAATCATCAGCACTATGGTCATGCTTGGACTGATTGGGTTGCTCGGTTTGATAACCGGTATCAGTTTGCATGCTCGTTCAGGCAAAGTACAGGTTGCTCATGTGCCTGCCAATCCTTCCACACTTCCCGCGACGATACAGGAGGATGCTTCCAGACTTCTTGTACCTTCTGCTCTCGCTTTGTTGTCAGTTCCTCGTGGTCTTATGAAATGGAAACTGGCATGGGGCACGCATGAGACCCACGCCCGATTTCAGCCCCAGCCGCCTCTCATACCAACGAAGCGGGCACAAACACTGGGATACCTTGCTTTTCTTGCAGGTCTGGCAATCGTGGTCTTGCTGTCCTGGATCTTTGCTCCTGCCGAAAGTATCTTCATCGCAGGATATAAGAAATCCATCTCTGGCAGTATCGCAGCATCTATCAACTTTCGCTCGGCATTTCAAGTAGCCAGCATACTCCTTATTCTTCTTTTTATTGATGCCGAACGTGACCGTCTGAGCAGGCAAACAAAGCACTGGAAATACATCGGCGTCATCACCATCACGCTCTTTGTTGCTGTATTCTTTCAATTACTGCGCGGAGAACGCGATGTTATGGGAGTATTCGCCGCCTTAACTGCTCTGACTATTACCACCCCATCACTTGCACGCCGCATGCCACGAATAGTGCCTATCGAATGGCGAAGAGTTTTGTTGTTTGTTTTCCCGGTTAGTCTGACTGTCGTCGCAGCATTATTTATCGGTGTTGTCCGTGAAGAATTGAGCAAAGGCTCTCTCGACGACATGTCTTTTCTGATACAAAGATATTGGCGACGCAGTCAATGGAATAGCGTCTTGCTCACCCCCTTATTCCTCACGGAATCCTATGTTTCTGGTTCACTAGAATACGAATACGGTCAGACGTATGTTGAATATGTGCTTTCGTTACCGCCGGGCATGATAACCAGAGCCATGGGTATTGAACGCCCAATTGACCGCCAGTTTGGTGAAGCCTGGGGCTTTTCCCGCAAATCGGCTGGCGGCATCCACATTGCCGTCCTGCCCTTCAAAAACTTTGGTATTGCGGGGCTGTTCATCATTCTGGGAATATACGGGTATCTCATCGGCTATTTTGAAAAGGCCAATGCCTCCGCCACCTTCTGGCCCAGGTTGCTCTATGGCACAGTCGTCGCCACTTCTATCTTCTGGTTCTGGTATGGCGACATCACCATGATCCGCGGGTTTATGATTGCGGCGTTGGCTGGCATCATGTACCAGGGTTGGCTCCAATACGCACCACCATTCCGTCCGCTGGTTTCCTTCCCAAAAGCGCACGAATGAGCAGCCTTCACCTCAACAGGTTTCACCCGTTTTTTATGCTGCTTGCGCACGGCAAAAAACGCACACCGCCGCGTGCCACAGCTTTTTGTGGGGGTGATACCAAATTCGTTTGATTACTTATACAATAGACCTGCTACTTGTCTCTTGTTTTTCCCATTAAAGAGATATATTCGTGTTATTCGTAGTATTCGTGGTTACCAACTCATTACCCGAATTTGGTATGAATTCCCACAAACTCGCAGGGATGCGTGCGTTGCACCGCATTAGAAAGGCATGGTGGCACTTAATTTGCGCGAAATCCTGGTAACTTATGACGTGTAATTGTTCAGAAATGAGGCAAACAGACGAGCCGCGACCGTGAGGGAGCGGACAAAATGTGCTTACGAAAGGGAAATATCCGCTTACTGACGTGCGCGGCTCGTTTTCTTTCCCTTTCCCGCGAATGTGAACAGTTACTATGACGTTCAATCTTGCATCCCTCTTTGCTTTCTGCTACAATGCGTTACGCGAGGATTGCACCAATCTTCGCAGTTTTTGTGTTTGCCCTGGCAGAACGGCAAAAACGTCAGAGGTAGGAAAACGTATTCCTTGCGTTCCTGGTAACCTGATATTCAATCATGATGCCCGGCATGAGAAAATGGCAGACAACGTCAAACCCGTAAAACCATTCCCCCTGCTCGCAAAAACAGGCTTTTTTCTCTGGATTGCAGGCTGTATGAGTCTCTTTCTGCTTACAGACCCGGTAGACCCGGTAGCTCTCTTGTTCAACCTTTTCCCAAAAGCCAGCAACCTGCAAGAATCCATTGTTCTTGTGCAAGAATTCCTGTTGCAGTTGCTTTCTGCCCCACTCTACTACGGTTCATAAGGGAGTAACTCCATTGTCGAATGCTGCTGCTGCTGGTATCGCCATAGGAGCATCGCTGCTCTACACGTTTACCTGTCTGGGATCGGGGGCGTTGCTTCTTGCTCTGATAAAACATTGTGCTCCCTTGCGACATCCGTCGCATATCCCCATGACCATGACCGCTTTCTTACTGGGGCAGGGCTTTTTTGCCAGCCTGTGGATCCTCCTGGCTGTACCGGGCTGGTTTTCGCCACCAGTTGTTGCCACCCTCATCATCGTAGCCATAGCAGTTGGCTTCCGCTGGGTGGTTCCAGATTTGATAGGTTTCTTCCGTTCCCTCCAGCACGCAATAACGTCAACGATTCAACAAACATCCTGGTTGTGGCGATTTGCCATTTTGCTTCTTGTGGCTCTGGTAGCAACGTATGTGGTAGGCCCACTCTTTCGCTCTCCCTGGGGTGATGGGGCCGCATTCCATATGGTGATACCGAAGATTTTCGCGGCTTCCCATCATCTGGGAGAATTGCCTCCTGCTGAGCATTTCTCGCAAATAGGTTTTTTGGGTGAGATGCATTATGCTGCATTGATGTCCATTGCCAATGGCAGAGCTGCGCACCTGTTTATGGAAATCACGGCACTGAGTGCTGCCTTTATGCTCGTCTCGCTCGCTTCCCTCGTTGGTCTGGGAACGCACGGCAAGTGGATCGTGCTGGCAGTATTCTTCTCCTCAACAACCGTGACGCGCTTTATGGGCAGTGGAAAAATAGACCTCTTTGTGGTTGCCATGGGACTGGCAGCCTTCTACTGGGCTATTCATATCAAAAGTAGGCAGGATATTGCTACTCTGGTTTTGACCGGTCTTTTTGCGGGTTTTGCGGTCATTGCCAAGTTGTCCTATGCAGCCACATTTCTGCCCTCCTTGCTACTGCTAATTGTCTGGCGATATGTTCAATCTGCAGAACAACCTACAACCTTCGCCACGCTGAAATCTACAATGAGTGCTTTGCTGATCATCACGATCTGTATGCTCCCGCCAGTCCTGACCCACATGTTGAAAAATCAGGTCATGTTTGGGGAGCCATTGGCCCCGTTTATCCTCTTTGAAGAACCAACCTGGATACATCAGGTGCGGCATTCGCCAGAAGATACCAGATGGTTGCTTATGACTTATCCGCTGGCAATTGTCTTCGGACGGTACCCGATGCAGGGTGGCACTCTGTCAGTGCTAGTTCTGGTGCTGCTTCCGCTGACGTTGCTGCTACCACGCCCGAAAGTATGGTGGGAAAGTCTGCTGGTGCAACTTGTGCTGGTTGCGCCCATGGGAATAGTGTTGTGGATGATTGCCCGTCCTTCCTTTGTTCGACCACGACATATCTTGATCATGCTGCTGTTTTTTACCCTGTTTGTGGCGCGTGGTGCAGAATATGCCCTCCATAGGCAGCATATTTCACGCTGGTTCCATCTGCATTGGGTTATTCCCATCTGTATCATTATCGCGCTGTTGCCACGATTGTATGAGGTGCGGTTTTCTCCTTCCAGTCTGGTAGCCTATTTCCAGGAGGAGATATCTGAATGCGAATGGACCGGCCTGGATTGCTCGATAGCAACAATGATCAATCAACAAGCACAACCAGGAGACCGTATCTTTAATGCGGAAATGGTTCCCTATTTTCTCCGTCCCGATTTGCTGCAATGCATGAATAGTTCGGCTGAAACAAAGGTTTATAACCTCTCATCGCCACAATCCTGGAAATATCTGTATGACCACGGGTTTCGCTATGTGCTCGTCCATGAAATATTACACGAGCGCGTAGAGCAAGCCCTTGACCTGGACAATGTCCCCGAATGGATGGACGTCGTCACGCTCTACGACACATACAATTTTTACGTTTTTCGGCTGGATGTTGCAAACCCTCCCGGCGAACCATCACTGTCCTGCCAGCAAATCAAGCCACCTGTCTGGACAGTTGTCGCAAACGAAGAAGGACAAGAACGATTGAATTGAGATGACACAATTGACTGACCATATCTCCCAGAAACACCTTTCTACGCATGCCCGACGGTTTGCCATGCGCATCCCAGAAAGCGTTGTGGTGCTGCTCCTTTTTGGGCTGGCACTGCTGCCACGGCTGCTTGCCCCCGGCGATTTCTGGACGCCCGACGAAGCAAAACACTGGTCGGTGCGAGTGGATGCATTTCTGCCCGCGGTGCAAGAAGGGGAATACGCCGCAACCAACCTGGTGGGACATCCCGGTGTAACAACGATGTGGCTCGGCTCGCTGGGCATGCTGATGCACCAGGGGTTGGCAGATATGGGGTTCGTCGCTGCCGATGACCCCTACCTCTATCGCCTCTTCCTGCGCGTGCCCATTGCCATCGTCACCGCGCTCTGTATCGCGCTTGCCTATCCGCTCATGCGCAGGCTTTTCGACCGCCGACTGGCATTGCTGGCGGTGTTTCTCTGGATAACCGACCCGTTCCTGGTCGCCCATAGCAAAGTGCTGCATGTGGACGCGCTGCTCACCTTCTTCACGCTACTCTCCATCCTGACCGCAATGGTTGCGTTGCGGCTGGACCAGCAACCATCCGATAATACACCAGCAACGCAAGGAGCAACGGACACATTTCGCCTCAAAAACACCCGCTGGGGGATGCTGGCGGCTTCTGCGTTCACGGCTGGCCTCGCCTTGCTCACCAAATCGCCCTCGCTGATCCTGTTTCCCATGATCGGCCTGATTATGCTGACCGGCGTCTTCGCCTATTCGCATTTTCGCATGTTCACCTTTTCGCAGATACTTACCATAGCACTCCTCTTTCTGAGCTGGCTTGCCATGACGCTTCTCGTCTGGGTAGCAATCTGGCCGGCCGCCTGGGTAGACCCGCTCGGCTCAGCATGGACCGTCCTCTACGAGATTGTGCGCAATGGTGCTGAACCGCATGGCTGGGGCAACTTCTTCATGGGCCGTCCGGTTCTGGACCCCGGTCCCCTCTTCTACCCGGTGGCTCTTGTCCTACGATTGACCCCCTGGAGCATGATCGGACTACTGGCTGCCGGTGGATTTGCCCTGTACCACCTGAGCAAAAGAACATTCACCCGCATAACTCCAGCACAAGAACTGGCAAACACGAACAACACTCCCAGCCGCGCAACGCTGCAATCATTGCTCGGCTCGCCAGCTCTGGTGCTGTTGTTGATTTTTGCGCTCGTGTTTATGGGCATCTTGAGCCTGCTTGCCAAAAAGTTTGACCGCTACATCCTGCCCGTTTTTCCCGTCATTGACCTCGTGGCCGCCATGGGTTTGCTCTGGATGGCAGACGGGTTGAAAAAATGGCGCAGTAGGCAACAACCACCAGAACAACCTACGGAAGCCTCTGCCCCGGCTTCCTCCCGCTCTCCCAACTGGCTTACCGCAGGTTTTTGGTCCCTGGTGGTTGGCGGGTTGCTGATGAACCTTGCATGGTATCATCCCTATGAACTGGCCTACTACAACCAGATGGTTGGTGGCGGGCCAGTGGCGCAGCGTTCGATGTATGTTGGCTGGGGTGAAGGGCTAGAAAAGGCCGGAGAATATATCCGGCAGCAGCATAATGGCTGCGACCTGGGGGTTGCCTCCTGGTACGAACTGGTCATTCTGCCCTACACATGTAGCCCGGTGTTGCATCAAGGCTACATGACCGTCCCCGGTCACGTGCATTATGCCGTGCTCTATATCAACCAGGTACAACGCCAGATCAAGATGGATGAGATTGCCCCGGTCATCCGAGAGCGCGGGTCGCTGGTGCATACGGTGCGTATTCACGGCATTGAATACGCGTATGTCTACCAGTTACGTCAACCACGCCAATACACCATCACCGCAGATTTCGGCTCCTCTATGCGTCTCACCGGCTATGATGTGGACACCTCCGCCATACGCTCCAATGGCATCATGACGCTAACGCTCCAATGGCATACCGAGCAGGAGATGGCGCAAGATTATATGATGTTTGTGCATGTCTTCGACGAACAGGGCAATCTGGTGGGGCAAACGGATGTCCCCCCCGGCGGACTGCTGCCTACCAGCACATGGGGACACAACCACTTCATTGACTGGATGCACCGGGTACCAGTTGCCGCAGATGTGCAGGGCGAGAAGCTCTGGGTAACGCTGGGCGTCTATGACCCGCACGACATGACCCGTCTGCCGCTTCGTGGCCCCTCCCCACCCACAAACGCACCAGACGATGGGGCACATGCGCTAAGCCTGCCAGCCATCCCGCTAGACGAGTGATGGGATTGGTGGGGTAACTGTCTCAATGGGTGTCACTTGTGGGTGTGTGAGGGAACCAGGTTCCCTCACGCTCCCC
>CAYFVX010000059.1:0-10814 GCA_964346425.1 uncultured Chloroflexaceae bacterium
GTTTGCAACCCCCAATCCCCCGCTTTGCAAAGCGGCAAACCGCTTAGCTTAATGTATATGGGCTCAGAATTGGGCACCCCGCAGGGGTTGCAAGGGAACGCAGTTCCCTCGCAACCCCACCAGAATGGACTGGCACGCGGCTGCGTGCGTTTTTCGCCTTGCGTAAGCAAAGCCCACCGTAGGTGAACCCCATTGGGCGGCCAGACCACCAGCAAGCAAGCAAACCCGTATTTGCGCGCAAATACGGGTTTGCCTGCACAACAGCATTGCCCGCTCAAGGAATCTGCAACACCGGGCAGCGGCTACGGCGTAGCACATGCAGACTCACGCTGCCAAGAATATCCTCCAGGTTGCTACTGCCACGGGTTCCCATAATGATCAAGTCTATATCATGTTCGATGGCGGCTGCAATGATAGCTTCCGCAGGTGTGCCGATACGCAACTCGCCACGCGATGGGACACCATCCTGTTCCAATTGTTGCACCACCTCATCAACCAGCGCACACGCAACTGCGCGATACTGGTCTACCAGTTCATCGTAGCCGGTGTAGCTGGCATACCGTTCGGGCGGCTCATACACATGCAGAACAATGAGTTCGGCTGATTCCAGTCGGGCAACATGACCGGCATACAATACCCCCTTTTCAATAGAAGGTGACCCATCTGTTGCCAGCAGAATGCGCTTGAACATTATTCTTTCCTTTTCTCGACCTGTATAACTTCTTCGGTCTTCTCTTCACGTTCTTCCTGTCCATTGTGTTCCTTGTCAGCCTCGGAGCCATTTTCTTTCAAGCTCCGTACTCCCAGGTCGGGACGTCCATTCGTCTCCGCATGCAGCACATGCGGCAACACTTCGTCCATATGCTCGACCAGGAGTATCTCCATCTGTCCGCGTGCCTCTTCGGGAACTTCCCGCAAATCTGGCCCATTTTCTTTGGGCAAAAGAATCTTTTTCACGCCGATACGTTGCGCTGCCAGCACTTTCTCCTTCACCCCACCGATTGGCAGAATACGTCCGCGCAGCGTAATCTCACCGGTCATCGCCACCTCTTTGTAGGCAGGGCGGCCCGTCAAAGCTGAAAGCAACGAGCACGCCATCGTGATGCCTGCGGAGGGGCCATCTTTGGGTACGGCACCGGCCGGTACATGAATATGGATGTCGGTTTTCTGCGCAAAGTTTTCGGGCACCCCAAAGGTATTGGCGCGTGAGCGGGCATAGGTCATCGCGGCACGGGCCGATTCCCGCATCACATCGCCAAGTTGCCCGGTGATCGTCAATTGCCCACGGCCTGGTATGACACTGGTTTCTATAAACAACACATCCCCGCCTACCGGAGTCCATGCCAGCCCGGTCACAACGCCAACTTCATCCTCGCCAAGCATCGTATCTTTGCGAAAACGAGCCGGGCCGAGCAGTTCTTCCAGGTCACCCGCATCAACTTTTTCGGGGAGCCATTCTTCCTTTGCCATGCGGGTTGCCATCTTGCGGAACACCGAGCCTATCTGCCGCTCCAGATTGCGCACACCGGCTTCGCGGGTATAGTCACGGATAAGTGACCGCAGAGCTTGCTCAGTGATTTCTGGCCCATCGTTGCCCACTCCCTGCTCCTCGCGCTGGCGGGGAATAAGATACCGCTGACTGATAGCCAGTTTTTCCGCCTCGGTGTAGCCAGCCAGCTCCAGCACTTCCATACGGTCAAGCAGTGCCGAAGGAATCGTATCCGTGCGGTTGGCCGTACAGATAAACAGCACGCGGCTCATATCGAATGGAACATCCAGATAGCGGTCTACGAAACTGCGGTTTTGTTCCGGGTCAAGCAATTCGAGCAGGGCCGCCGAGGGGTCACCCTGCATGCCCATCGTGAGCTTATCTACCTCATCCAACATCAGAACCGGGTTATTGGTGCCAGCCCGGTGGATGCCTTGAATGATGCGCCCCGGCAATGCCCCGACATAAGTACGGCGGAAACCGCGGATTTCTGCCTCATCACGCACGCCGCCCAGCGCAACCCGCATAAACTCGCGCCCGAGTGAACGGGCTATGGATTGCCCCAGGCTGGTTTTGCCGACGCCGGGTGGCCCCACAAAGCAGATAATAGGGCCGCGCAAACGGTCTTCGCCTTGCTGGTGTTGCAATTTGCGCACCGCAAGATATTCGACAATACGGTCTTTGATTTTTTCCAGGTCGTGATGGTCGGTATCGAGCACTTCGCGGGCTTCCGTCAGATTGAAATTGTCCGGGGTACTCTTGTTCCAGGGAAGCTCCAGCAACCAGTCGAGGTAGGTGCGAATGACGTTGTATTCAGCAGAGCCAGATGGCAATCGGCCCAACCGTTTCAATTCCCGTTCTGCTTCTTTGTTTGGCTCTTCGGGAAGCTCTGCCTCCTTCAATCGCTGGCGCAGCTCCGCCACTTCTGCTTCCTGGTCTTCCGTCTCGCCCAGTTCACGCTTGATAGCTTCCATTTGCTGGCGCAGCACATATTCCCGCTGGCCTTTGGACATCTCTTCCTGGGCTTTCTGCCCAATTTGTAAAATCTCATTTTCACGCTGGACATGGCCCAGCACCAGCCGTAGCCGTTCTTCTACATTGACCGCATCACGCACCTCTTGTTGCTGCTCTGGTTTCAGCCCCAGGTTGGCAGCTATCAGGTCGGCCATCACGCCAGGGGTCGGAGTGTTGGCTGAAGCAACCGCCAGCTCATCCGAAAGCGAAGAATTTAATGCCACAACGTTCTGGAAAAGGTTCAGCGTGCTGCGAGACAATCCTTCGATTTCCAATGAATCAGTCGGCGGTTCAGTCAAGACTTTCAGGCGAGCAACCGGATAGGGGTCTTTGGAAAGAACCTCTTCAATCTCGACCCGATCCTGTCCCTGCAGCATCACCTGAAGATTGCCATCGGGAAGCCGCATAAGCCGTGCAATGAGAACCATGGTCCCGACCCGCCCAAGCGATTCTGCTTCAAAAGTACTGCTGGTACTACTGCTCCAGAAAACGGCCATAAGCTTGTTGGACAGGGCAGCGTCATCTATCAGTTTAATCCATGTTTCCCCAGAAATAACCAGCGAGGTCAACATACCCGGAAAAATAACCACATTGCTCAGCAGCAACAGCGGTAATTCAGGTTTCTCAACATCGGGCTTTTCCTGATTCATAATGGGAACAGGGATAGCTTTTTCAGGCTGAGAGGGTGCTACATTGCCATCCTCGGTCATTGCGTATCTCCTTCCTGTACATTGATTACGATTCGCTGGGATGGTGCTTTGATCAAGGGCAATACAATTTCCAGCAATCCACGATGATAACGCGAACTGGATTGGTTAGCGTCCACTGGCATCTTGAGCGAAACCTCAAATTCAAAAGGACCGGCCCCTATTTCCATACGATGGATGCGAACGGGATTTTCTGGGGCATCAACCTGCCGTACTCCTTTGACATTCACCGTGTTGGTGTTGATTTCAATTTGCAGGCTATTCGGATCGGTACCCGCCAGTTCAGCGACAATCAGTAACGCATCTTCGGTTTCATACACGTTCAATGCGATGTCGTTACAGCCACGGTTCCCAAAAACACAATATTGGTTTCTTGATAAAAAACGATACGTTGTTTCATCCATACATTTGCTCTCCTGTAACAATACCGTCTGGTTTTCAGTGTGTCCTGGTTCTGGTATGCTGCTGTCATCCTTCTGGCTGGATGATGGTACTCCCGTGGCAGGATGGACGGTGTTTCAGCAGTATTATCAATTAGTGTGCCAGATTATCAGTCATGGTGCCAGTTCCACCAGTTCAACTGGCACGATTTGTTCCGCTCCATCACGAATGACCGTGACATCAACGACATCGCCCACCATCGTTTCTGTCTCCAGATAGACGATCATATCTCGCGTGCTCGTTATCTCCTGCCCATCTATCGCAACGACAATATCGCCACCCACAGGCACCAGCAGGTTCCCAACCCGCACCTGCTTATTGCCGCTTCGTAGCCCTTCGCCAACCAGCCATCGTCGCCCCGATTTTACCACGAGCAACCCTTGCTCAACCGGCACTTCCATGCCAGCCCGTCGCAGCAAGCGGGCAGTCTCTGGCTTGAGTTCATATACTTCCACACCGAGCGAAGGATGCGGATACCGCCCATTGGCAATAAGCGATGGCACCACGCGCTGCACCGTGCTTGCAGGGATGGCAAACCCGATACCTGCCGAGGCACCGCTGGGGCTGAATATGGCAGAGTTGACCCCGACGACTTCACCTGCCAGATTGAGCAGCGGCCCACCTGAGTTGCCAGGATTGATCGGCGCGTCTGTCTGTATCACTTCACTGATATACCGCTGGTTGGGGCTTTCAATCACCCGTCCCAGCGAGCTTACCACGCCCAGCGTCAGCGTCCGTTCCAGGCCAAAAGGATTGCCGATAGCCAGGACAAAATGTCCCACGCGCAAATCTTCTGCTTCGTTGATACTGGCGATGGGCAAACCGGTGGTATCCATCTCGACCTGAATAACCGCCAGATCATTCGATGGATCACTGCCGACCAGGGTCGCTGGGAGCGTTCGCCCATCGGCCAGCGTCACCTGCAACTCTTCAGCATTTTGAATGACATGATAATTCGTGACGATATACCCGGCTTCATCATAAAAAAAACCTGAGCCGGTTCCTTCACGAGGCACCGGCCGCAAAAAAAAGTCATATTCAAACGAGCGACTGGTGATGTTGACCACGCCCGGCCCAACTCGTTGATAGACCGCTTCCATCTGCGCTTCCAGCTCGGTCAATTCCTCACGCATCGGTAGTGGCGTGGGGGTTGGCTGGGGGGGAGTTGGTGGTTGCAGCGCACCCTGCATAGGCTTTTCTTGTGCAGTGCTTGCCTGGTTGGTTTTGACAAAAAACCAGGTAACCACCGAACCACCGCCACAGAGCAGCAGCGCGAGCATTGCTAGACTGAGCCAGACGAGCAGAAAATGTATTCGTGGTTGTTGACCACCCGGCGCAGTGCTAAATCTTTCTTGCACAATGTTTCCTTGCCAGTTTGCGCAATGTTTTCAACTCATCGTCACTCATAGGATCTGGCAGAAAAACTTTGACCCGCACATACAGATTGCCAAATTCCGTTGGTTTTCTGAGCGAAGGCATACCTTTGCTCTTCAGACAAAATACCTGGTCGGTCTGGACACACGCCGGAATAGTCAACGTCTCTGTGCCATTCAAGGTTGGCACTGATATCTCCCCGCCGAGGATAGCCGTATACATATCCACAGGCAGTTCTGCATACAGGTGGGTGCCTTCCCGGTCAAAGTGTTCATGCGGCTTGACCTGAACAATCAGATAGAGATTGCCAGGGGCGGCACGTCCACTGCCCCGACACCCCTGCCCTTCAACCACCAGTTCGGTGCCGTTTTGTACGCCTGGCGGAATATACACCTTGATGCGGCGGTTTTCAACTTCTACCAGGCGGTCAGTTCCCTTCCACGCTTCTTCCAGGGTTATCTCGACAGACATTTCCAGGTCACTACCCGAACTGTGGGCCGGCTCATAGCGTGATTCATAACGTGACTGCACCTCACGGCCCAGAAAACCACTAAAAAAGTTTGAAAAGAAATTCAAACCAAACCAATCCCAGGCAAATGGATTGAAGGTTGCATCCATACCGCCAGCCCCGGCAGTCTGCTGGGTTTGTTGCCATTCATAATATTGCAGGCGCAAGGTATCGTACTGTTTGCGCCGCTCGGCATTGCCCAGCACATAATTGGCTTCACTGATTTCTTTGAAGCGTTCTTCCGCCTCTTTATTGCCATTATTCACATCCGGGTGATGCTGGCGGACCAGGCTGCGATAGGCTTGCTTTATCTGCTGGTCGGTCGCTTCAGGAGTAATGCCCAGGATAACGTAATAGTCTTTGAATTCCATGTATTCTGTATTTGTCTGCTTCAATTCGCGATTGTTCAGTGCTGCTGCTATCTGCGCCAGAAACGGGCGATCAGGTTAAGCACAATCGTCAACACCAGACTAAGCAGCAGCATCGTGCCGAGCGGAAAAAAGACCTTGATGTTTTCGCGCTCGATGAGTATATCCCCTGGCAGTCGGCCCAGCCAGGGCAACCGCCCCGCCAGCAGCAAGAGACCGCCGATGACCAGAAAAACAACTCCTATGAGAATAAACCAGCGTCCAATTTCCGTAATCATAGTGCATCAACAATTCAGGCAAACAGCACGTGTTCTTGCAAAAATGCTTCAACTGCCTGATAGTATGCTTCGATAGTTTCCGGACTGCGCCAGCCATGCCCTTCGCCTTCGTAGACATGATAGACATGCGGAATACCGCGTTTGCGCAGCGTTTCGACCAGCATATCTGATTGGTTACGCGGGACAACTTTGTCTTCAGTTCCCTGGAAAACGGCCAGCGGGTCGCGCAGGAGATCGGCATGGAACAGGGGCGAACGGGTGCGATAGATATCGCTGGCGGCTGGCAGGGGACCAAGCAGCGTGTCCAGGTAGCGTTCCTCAAACTTATGCGTATCTGCCGCCAGTGCCAGCAAGTTTGAGATACCAAACAGGCTGATACCAGCTTTGAAGACACCGGGTGCGCGGCAGAGGGCTTCGAGTACCGTATAGCCGCCGGAACTGCCGCCCAGAATAACGATTTTTTCCGTGCTGGCGATGCCCTGTTCAGAAAGATAGCGTGCGCCGCTGATAGCATCTTCCACATCGCAGACACCCCAGTTGCCGCGCATTTGCAGCATATAGTTGCGCCCATAGCCGGTGCTGCCGCGGTAGTTGACCAGCAGGACAACGTAGCCCCGTGTGGCGAAGTATTGCACATCTTGCGGAAAACTGGCAACCGCCTGCCCGGTGGGACCACCATGAATTTTAATGATCGCCGGTGGCAGACCGCGGCTACCATCTGTGCCATCCTGCATACGTACCCCTGGTGGCAGATAAAGCATGCCGTGAACCAGCGAACCATCCTCGGATGCCCAGGAGACCGGCTCTGCCTCAGCAAGTTCTGTTGCCGCTATCTGTTCGCCCGTGCTGCGGGCATGGATGCGTGTTTTGCCGCTATCTGCGGTGGTGGTTGGGCACGTCAGCAACCGTGGCGTCTGTGTGCTGGATGAGGCGATAACGGCCAGCGTGCTGCTGGTTGGCGAGATAGCCGGTTGCTCAAACCAGCTATACGCTTCCAGCCCGGCCACAGCGACGGCCTCGCCACCCTGCACCGCCTGTTGCATAAGCGTGGCGAAACCGTGTTCGTTGCGCATAAAAATGATAGACTGGCTGTCTGCACTCCAGCCATAGGTGCGCATTCCCTGTATCCAGGCGGGTATCCCGTGTTCTGCTTCGCCACCTGTCAGGCGATGGTGGGTTCCTTTTTGCACATCATACAGGTAGATATGGCTCCAGCCATCTTCATCCGAGACATAGGCCAGCCAGCGACCATCCGGCGAGAAAGCAGGCTGAAAGATAGCAATATCCTTGCCGCCGGCAATCGGGGTGGTTTCGCGGATAATCAGCCCGGTCGCGCTCGTGTGCAGCGAGGCGAGAAAGAGCGTCGTTCCATCCCAGGGCATCTGCGGATGGTCCCAGGCGATGAAGGCGAGAGATGTGCCAGCCGGATGCCAGCAGGGTTGCATATAGAAATCGTGGCCCAGCGTGATGCGTTGCGGCCATTGTCTGCCGGCGGTATCTACCACCGCCAGCACATCCTGCTTTTCGTGGGAGTGGACATACACCACCCATCGCTGGTCAGGAGAGACAACAGGCGATGCCGCATGCCCGAATTGCGGCGTAAGTGGCTCGGCAGGGCCGGTTTGCAAATTCTGGCGGTAGAGGCAACCAGATTTTTCGACAAAGTAGAGCGTACCGCCGGCGACGGTGAAATCCCCGCCGCCATAGCCAACCAGGGCGCGCACCGACTGTCCGACGGTCAGGTCACGCGGGGCGTCGGCGGAATTGAGCGATGCACAGACCAGCACGCGCCCCTCCGAACTACTCTCCAGCCAGACGAGCGTTTGCCCATCGGTGTCCCACTGGACATCTGAGAACCGTTTGCCCAGCGAGAGAGTACGCGGCGTTATAGGACTTTTCCACAAGCCATAGGGTTCATGGGGGAGTGAAGACATAACAGATTTTCGCTTTCTTGCGAATATTTTTTTCAGGTGCATGCAGGATACATGGCGAACTGTAAATTCTGGCGCATGGTAGCATTGGTGTGCTGCTATTGTCAAGGCTGTTAATCAGTATACCAACATTATGCTATACTGTGGTGGTACCAATGAACAAAACCATGACGGAGTAGTGCAAGGCAGGAAAAAGCTCAAACCCACAAGGAAAAGCATGTCTGTTGAAAATGCCAATGTTTCATATATGACTGAAGAAACCTTTGAAACCGACGATTTATCTGCTTGCTATAAACCTGATGTCCTCCAGCAAAAAATCCCGGATACGACGCTCACTGCCATTGGCACCGGCACAACGGTTCCCTTGCAATCCATCGGGGTGCCAACCGTCTTGATTTTTTGCACGCGCGAAACCTCTGGCATCAGCGAAGATGTGTGCCGCATGGTAGACACAAAGTACAAACTCAATACCCAGGTCTTCGTTGCCAGCGTAGTTCATCTGGAAACTGTTCCCCGTTTCTTTCGCTTTATTGCCGAAGGCGCAATGGAACAATCCTACCGCGAAATGCTCAAAAAGCTACCAGAGCGGTTGCAAGATGGCGAATATGTCTACATACTACCCGACTGGACCGGCGCAGTAACGCATGCGGTTGGATTAAGCGGCGTTGGTCACACCGCGGGCATTGTCGTGCTGGATGCCGAAGGTACCATTCAGGGTGTCTACCAGGGGGACAACCCAAAAGAAGCCACGATGGAGATGCTGGCAAAGGTGATGCCAGTGACGCGTGATGCGTGATGCGTGATGCGTGATGCGTGATGAGCCGCTGCAATGCGCTCTATCGCGCCAGTTTTCTCAACAATTTACCCGTCCACGGTCTCTGGGCCATCGTCGTCCGTCTGCTTTGCGCCTGTGCTACCCCATCGCTTTCTTGAGATAGCGCAGCATGCCAGCCACGCTCATATCGCTCCAGCTTCGCGCCACCACCGCGGCTGGCCCATCATCCGGATAGCTGACCCACTGGCTTGCCAGGGTGCGGACATCATCTTCACCCCGCTCGATAGCCTGCTGCATGAGCGCAACCAGCTCATCCAACTTCTCCGCGCTCTGCCGCAGGCGGTGTTCCACATCATCGTGTGCCCCCCAGTGGGTGATATAGAGGCGGGCAATATCCTGTTGCCGCAGCATGGCGATGGTATTGCGATGAGTTTCCAGGTTGTAGGTAGGCACCGGCGTGACGGGGAAATGCAGGTCGTGCATGGGCATAGATAGCCCGGCCGCATCCCCCAGAAACATGCCGCCGCTTTTGCGCTCCCAGAAGGAGAGGTGGTCGGGTGAATGGCCGGGTGTTGCCAGAGCTTCCAGGAGCACATCCTGCCCCAGGTCGAGGCGGAGATCTTCGGCTGGACGCAACCGCTCGGGTGGTGTGGGCAAAATATCGCCCGTCAACGCCCATGCCTCTTCTCCCACCGCCCGCCGCACACCCGGCATCAGTTTTGACGGGTCTATCAAATGCTCCATCGTCATGGAGTGAATATACACAGTGGCCCGCGGCAGCACATCCGCCAGATAGCCAGCCCCCCCGGCGTGGTCCATATGAACGTGGGTACACAGAATGTGCCCGACCGCCTCCCGCGCAATGCCAAGCTTTTCCAGCCCGGCCAGCGTGGCCGGCACGGTCAGCGACGTACCGGTTTCCACCAGTGCAATATCTTCTCCCCGCACCACATACGTCACCCCAACACCGGGCAAACCAAGCAAATCGTGGTCAATCGCGGTAATATGCGTATCAATCGGATGAATGTCCATAAAATCCTCTCTTTGTCTTGCTTTCACGGTAGCAAGTGGCATGGATAGGCAATGCAGGCTATTGTACCATGCGATTCGTAAGGAGCGAAATCCCCCGTGGTTCACAACCCAATACCCAAAATGGTATAATGCCTGCAACAGTTTGAATACCAGCACCATAAGGATACCAGGAGGGTATGACGGACCACGACCATTTGTTTAAGGAATTGCTGAAAACCTACTTTGTCGAGTTTATCGATCTCTTTTTGCCCCATCTGTTTGCCTTTATGGATGTCAGCAAGATCGAATTTCTCGACAAAGAAGTGATGACGGATGTCGTTAGCGGCGATACGTATGAGGCCGACCTGTTGGCGAAGGTGTCATTCAAGCAGCAGAACGAGGCGTTTTTCCTGGTGCATATGGAACATCAGGCGCAGCCCCAAAAGACGTTCAACCGTCGAATGTTCCTGTACTTTGCGCTGACGCATCTCAATTATGGACTACCGGTCTATCCCATCGCCATTTTTTCGGATGCCTCGGCCAGCCGCGACGAACCAGATACCTACCAGGTTGCATTTCCGGATATGGATGTGCTGAACTTTCAGTATCGCGTGATTCAGCTTCGCAAACTGCCCTGGCGCAGGTATGCCAACGTGCTCAACCCGGTGGCGTGTGCATTGCTGCCCAGGATGAAAATGAAACCGCACGAGCGGCCGACGGTGTTGTTGACCAGCCTGCGGTTGCTGGCCCAATTGGGGTTGGATGCTGCGCGGAAACGGTTTCTCTCCGGGTTTATCAACACGTATCTGCGCCTGAATGAAAAGGAAAAAGAGCAGTTTCAAGCCGAACTGGCGCAATTATCACCACACGAACAGGAGGTTACGATGGAATTGACCACCACATGGAAAGAAGAAGGCA
>CAYFVX010000060.1:0-10797 GCA_964346425.1 uncultured Chloroflexaceae bacterium
GTAGTCAATACGGCTGGTGAAGTACGCGGCGTCATTGCAGGTTGGGCAAGTGCAGAGCGGTTGAATGAAATCATGCTGCAACTTGCTGGCCTCGGCAAGACGGGCGAAACCTATCTGGTGGGGCCCAATTTTCTGCTCCTGACCGAATCGCGTTTTGAAAGTCAGGGTGAGAAGATACTCCGTTTGCAGACGGAGACGATAGAGACCGTCTTTCGAGACAAGAAGAGTAGTTCTGGCCTGTTTGAAAATTACCGCCACCAGCCAGTCGTCGGCGTCTATCACTGGCTGCCCGACCTGCAAATGGTCCTCGTAGCTGAGCAAGGTCAGCAAGAAGCCTTTCAAGCGATATATACTTCCCTGATCGTCAACGTATTGATAGCAGTTGCTGCCATACTGCTTGCCCTCTTGTCTGCTCTCGTCATTTCGCAGGGCATCGCCGCACCGCTGGCAAGCCTGGCAAATACCGCCACCCGTATCGCAGACGGTGACCTCGACCTCATAGCGAACGTTCGCCACCAGGACGAAGTAGGCGCACTTGCGCATGCGTTCAACCGTATGACCTCGCGCCTGCGCCAACTCATACTCAACCTCGAACGGCATATCAGCGAACTGCAACACGCCGAAGCAGAAGTACGGCGTGTCAACACAGACCTGGAACGCACCGTCACCGAACTCGAACAATACAACCTCGATATGCAACTGCTCAACCGCTTGAGCAGCACCATCCAACGCTGTGAAAACGTAGACGAAGCATATGCCACGAGCGTCCCATTGTTGGGTATCTTGTTTGCAGAGCGAGCGGGAGTTTTCTACCGGCACAGTAATACCCCTCCCTATTTGCAATCGGTGGGGACATGGGGCGATAGATACCAGGTGGAAACATTGCCGCAACCTGCCGAGTGCCATGTCCTCGCAAACGCCCAGCCATCCAACAACCGGGCAAAATACCTGGCGGGCACGTGTTGGATTAGCACCGGCAACAATGGGCAAAAAGTACTGTGTGTACCGCTGCATGCGGGCAACAAATTGTTGGGTGTGCTGTATGTGCAGTTGTGGGCAGATGAGAGCGATGGTAGCTACAAACGGCTCGCACGCCTGGGCAACCGTACCGCCGACCTGCTCGCCCTGGCCCTCGCCAATCTGCAACTGCGCGAAGATTTGGAAGAACAGGCCGTGCGCGATCCGCTGACCGGGTTGTTCAACCGTCGTTTCTTGAATGAAGTATTGAAACAGGAGCTAGAGCACGCGCGTCGTCACCAGCAAACACTTGCCCTGCTCCTGCTCGATATTGACCACTTCAAATATATGAATGATACCTATGGACACGATGCGGGTGACGCGGTGTTGCGGGTTGTCGGACAACTGCTCAGCACCAGCTTTCGCCCGGAGGATACCGTCTGCCGTTTCGGTGGCGAAGAAATGCTCGTGGTTCTGCCGGGCATATCGCGCGATAGTGCTTATACACGAGCCGAACGGCTGCGTCAGGCAATGAACGAATTGCACATTGAGTATGAAGGAGTACCGTTACCTTCCATTACCGCTTCCATCGGAGTGGCCGTCTTTCCTATGCATGGACAAAACCCGGACGCCCTGATTATTGCCGCAGACCAGGCCCTCTACCACGCCAAACACAGCGGACGCAATCGGGTAGTACTGGCCGAACAGGGGGACGGGGGAGCGTAGGAGCGCAGAAGCGTGAGAGCGTGCGATCTCACATGTGGAGAGATTTTCGCTGGCAAAAACCCCGTTGGGAATCGTAGCAATCGGACACCTGTCGCAGGTATTGATGCTGCTGGAAAGGGTAAATGTAATCATCTTCAGGTTGACAGAACAAGAAAAAGTGTAAGGATAGTGCGCTCTGACGCTCTCACACTTTGACGCTTTGACGCTTTGACGCTTTGACGCTTTCGCGCTCTTGCGCAAAAGCTTGCAACTGCTCCAGGTCGCGCTGCGCGTCTAGCTCGACAAAAATATCTTTTGCCTGCTGCAACAACTGGTCAGCTTGCGCTGCATCCCCCTGCACATACGTCAACTTTGCCTGGCAAAAAAGCACCTTGCCCAACTCATACCGCTCCCCTTGCTGCTCCAGCCCGGCCCGGCTCTGCTCAAAGTGCTCGATTGCGCTGGTAAAGTCGCCCTTGTGCAGAGCAATCTGCCCCAATGTGCGCCAGATAATACACTCATCCAGGCTCATCCCCAGTTCGCTGGCAATCTCTGCTGCCCGTGTCGCATAGCTTGTCGCTTCATCAAAACGGTTCATCTGCATCATAGCCTCGGCAGAAAGACGCAAAGCTTCCGGCAAATCTATGCGAGCATTGATGCGCTCAAGTATCGCAACACTCTCATTGAGCAGCAAAAGAGCCTGCTCCGGCTCCCCTTGCAGCAGCAACACCTCGCCGCGATTCAATGTCGTCAGCGCAACGCCCTGCTCCGAACCTGCCCGGCGGAACTGTTCGCAGCTATATTCATACAAATCGCTCGCCCGCTGCAATTCCCCCTGGGCCAACCGCACCAGTGCCAGATTATTGGAAGCCCGCGCCATTGCATACACATCGCCAATGCTCTCGCTAATCTCCAGACTGCGCTGATAGTATTGCACCGCCTCATCCCAGCGACCGATACGGTCATGCGTCAATCCCAGGTCATTCAACGCATAGTGCAATCCCGTGAGAATATTCTCTTCCTCAAACAAAGCACATGCCTTTTCCTGTACGGGGATAGCCTGCGCCAGGTCCCCCTGTTCACACCAGAGAATGCCCATACGCAACAACGCATGCGCCTGGTCTACATTATTCCCAAGCCGTTCCGCAATAGTCGAAGCCATTCGCGCCCACTCCATCGAGCGGTCAAACTCTGCCTGATAATAATAAATACGCGCACCGAGCAGATAGCAGCGTGCCAGTTCATTCCATGCCTCAGAGGTTGCCTTCGACATCCCATGTTCCAGCCACTCAAATGCCGTTTCATAGCTCCCATGCTGTTCCTTCAACGTTGCCATATGGCGATGCAGACGAATAACCGTGTTTGACAACTGTTTTTTGAGTTCGGTACGATGAACGTCGGACAGTTTCCATTGCTTCTGGTTTTCCTGCAAATCAGTCACCTGTTTGAGCGCAGTCAGATAAGATTTTTCTGCCTGCTCACCCTCACCCAGCAGTGCGTGCAGGTAGCCGCTGCGTTCACGCATTTCAGCTATTTGTGTCTGAATGGGAAAGACCGGGCAGAAGAGCGCAAATAACGAGGAGTTTATCTGGTCTTCGGCAGCACACCACGGCTCCTGCTCCAGATAAGGAGCAACATCCAGACATGTCGCATAAAGGGCCAGTGCTTCCCGATTGGCATACCGTTGCTGCGCATAGATACCAGCCGCACGATGGTAGTAGAACGTAAACATCCACTCCTCAGCCAGCAAATAATGCTGAGCCAGCAACGTAAGAAAATCCTCGCGATACCCCCCAGACGTAACATTTTCCAGACTAGACGCAACTCGACGATGCAGATTACGCCGGCGTGAATACAAAATACCCTCATACGCCACATCGCGCAGCAACGCGTGCCGAAAGATATACGTCGTATCCTGCACGGTATCCTGCAAATCAGGTGCTATCATCTCGCCATCTATCAGCGATTGCAACCCCTCGTCTATCAGAGTTGGCGTGCTATAAACCTGTTCGAGAATAGTGCGGCTGAACCGACGCCCAATAACCGACGCCACCTGCACCAGCTCATACAGATTCTCATTCAAACGGTCAAGCCGCGCATAAATCAGCCCCTCAATACTCGTCGGAATAGTGACCTGATCTAGTGGCCGCGTAAGTTGCCAGTTTCCCGTTTCTGTCCGCGCAAGAACTTCCGAAGTAATAAGAGCACGCACCAATTCCTCAATGAAAAACGGATTACCCTGCGTGCGTTCCAGCAGCGGCAAAATTTCTGGAGGAGGAGGGCCGCCAAGCATACCAGCCAACAACTTCTCGCTCTCCTCCAACGGCAGTTCATGCAACGCAACCCGTGTCGTAGAAGCAAGCTTGCGCCAGGGTTCATCTATCGGCGGATCAGGACGGTAATTCAACAGAATAAGCAGTGGCGTCCGTTCCACCTCCTGCGACAACCGCCCAAGCAACTCAAGCGACGAAGCATCCGCCCACTGAATATCCTCAAGCGAAAGCAACAACGGCTCCTGCGCTGCAAATCCTTTCAGCAACTCAACCAGCAACTCCTGCAAACGGTCATGGCGTTGTTCCGCTTCAAGCGATTTCGTGAGCGAAGATTGCGGCAGCACAACCCCCAGCACATCACCGAGCAACGGGGTAAAACGCACCATATACGGCGCAAACTGCTGCACAGTCGCTTCAATTCTGGCAAATAGTTGCTCACTACCCAATGTTTGCAACTGGGATTGTCCATCCTGACCAAAGCGCAGCAAATTACGCAATGGCTTGCGCAAAGCTGCATACGGCATACTTTGCTCATAACTCTGGCAATCATTCGTATATATCTGGAAATCAGGCACCGCCAGCCCTGCCTCAACAAATGAAGCCATAACCAGGCCCTGCGTAAGTTCCTCAACCAGACGGGATTTCCCAATACCCGCATCGCCCACCAGCGCAACGACCCGCCCCGACCCTCTGAGCGCAGTCACAGCCTCCTGCTTCAACTGAATGAGTAACCGCTCCCGTCCTATCAAAGGCGCACGACTGATACCAAAACTTGCCGCATTGACCGGCGAGCGTTCAACATCCAGCGCATGCAAAGCACGATAAGGTTCAACGGGTGCGGGTAACCCTTTCAGCTTCAGAGGGGGCTGTTTGGTGAGCGCAATCTGTCGCTCGACAAAAGTAGAAGTTTCTGGCGAGAGCAAAATAGTTTCATCTTCAGTCGCCGACATCAAGCGTGCAGAAAGATTGACCGCTGAACCCATAACCGTATACTCGTAGCGTCGCGCCCCTCCCACTCGCCCCGCAAACACCGTACCGGTGTTAATACCAATACGTTGCTGCAAGTGCATATGATGGGCAGATTCTTCATCCGTAAGCAAATCTTGCCGATCATGCTCTACCAGAATACTGGCTATCCCCTCATTGGCCTCCGCAATAATCTCGCGAAGCTCCAGCGCACACCGCACCGCCCGTTGCGGATCATCTTCGTGGGTGATAGGCGCACCAAACAGCACCATCAACTTATCGCCATGCGTATACATATCCACCTTATTCACAATACCCTCATAACGGTGGACGACCCGCTGCGCCCGGCGGTAATACGCATTCAAAATCTGCGCAGCACACAACGCATTATCGCTGAGCCATTCAAGCATAGCACTGAAATCATGAAAATTGACAAACACCACGCTCACCGGCCGAAACTCACCCAACTCAAAAACAGTCGCATCCAGAAAACGCCCCGGCAACCCCCGCATCAAATACGGACGCAACGCAGCCACCTGCCGCGCAAGCAAAACCAACGTATCCAGATCATCACCTTCCGCAAATCTGAGCGAATTCGTCGTCTCCGGTGGTATTTCCAGCGGGGGGAGTGCCGTGATAAGTTGAAAGCCTGCTTCGCGGGGAGCCAGCACCGCCCCCTCAAGCAATGCGGCCGTATAATCGGAAATGACGACTTCGCCGGGCGCAGCAATCTCCTGCGCAGTAGCCACCCGATTGACCTCAACCCCCGTCACCACCAGTTCAATATGGCTCGTATCGCCCACTTCCGCCGCAAAAACCTGCCCGCTATGCACCCCCACGCGCAACTTGAGACAAAAAGTACCCTTGCGCGTCTTCAATGCTGAAAAAGCTTCCATACGCTGCTGCATCGCAAGCGCAGCCAGCGTCGCAGCATGCGCATGCGTATCGCCCAATGTCTCTGCATCAAAAAAAGCCGTCAGCGCATCGCCCCCAAACTTGAGCAACGTACCGTGGTGCGTCAGAACCTCATCAACCAGCGCATTAAAAAGCTGATTGACGACCCCACTCACCTCTTCAGCCCCCTGCTTTCCCAGCACACTCAGCTCCGCAGAAAGCGAGGTAAAGCCGCTCAAATCTGCAAAAAGCAGACTTCCATTCCAGAACGCACCCTGCACACGACCGGGCTCCGGCTCCTCAAGCTGGTGTTGCACCAGCCGGCCAGGGATATACGCCACATACGCATTGAGCAAGTGATGGAGATGGGCCGCCAGCGATTTGCGGTCGGCTACCGGCAAATCACCTTCGCGTTCCAGGTGTTCTCGCATATGCGGGGTAAGATATTCATACAGTTTTTGTGTTGCTCCAGACGTTGTCATAAATGGAACCTCATGATCTGAACTATCCAACAGACTTGCTTTTCTGTCCGCCGTTGTCCTGGATCGTTGCCATCAAAGCTTGCACGAGCTTCAAATCGCGCTTTGCCCGCAAGTCTTTGAAAATCTGTTCCGCTTGCTGTGCAAGCGATATTGCTTCAGAAATCTCTCCCTCCGCACACGCGAGTTTTGCCTGCCAGTACATGACCTTCCCAAGCTCATAGCGATTTTTCAGCTTTTCGAGCGATAGACGGCTATCTGACAGATATTCGTGAGCGGCAGCAAAATCTTGTTCCGCCAGTGCTATCTGCCCCATCACCCGCCAGCCGATAGCCTCCTCGCCAATCATACCCAGGTCATTGGCAATCATAAGCGACTGGTCAATATATTCGGTTGCTTCTTTCGTGTCCTCAAGCATCAACATTGCCTCGGCAGCCAGCCGATAAACCTCCGAAAGCGAATTGCGTGCCTTAATCCGCTCCAGCGACGACATACTCACTCGGAAAAGATGCATCGCTTCTCTGGGCTTGCCCTCGTGCAACATCACCTCACCCTGTTGATACCCAGTGGTTGCCAGCCCCAGCAACGAACCAATACGCTTAAACTGCTCACTGCTGTACTGATAGAGATGCAACGCCATAGCCAACTCTCCCCGCCCGACCATCACCGTCGCCAGCTTATTGGAAGTCGAAGCCTGCCCCATCACATCGCCAATATTCTCACTAATCTGCAAACTCTGCTGATAACACTTCAGCGCATCCTGCCAGCGACCCGTATTCCAGTAAACATCGCCCAGACTCGTCAACGCATCGCCCAGATGCGTTGCATCCTTCATCTGGTCGAGCAAACTCCGCGCTTCCTCCAACGACGCAATACTCTGCTCAAACACCCCCTGGTCACGCCACAAATTGCCCATCAACAGCAAAGCATACGCCTGATCAGCCGTATTGCCCTGCTCCTGCGCAATAGACAACCCCAGCCTGGCCCACTCAAGCGACTGATCAAACTCCCCCCGACGCTGGTAAATACTGGCACCCAGCAGATAGCAGCGGGCAAATTCGCCACGGGTATTGGACGTCGCATACTTCAACCCATCTTCAATCCAATGAAAAGCCTTATCATAATCGGCGCGATACTCCTCAACACTAGCCAGCAGACGATGCAAACGCACCATCATCGTAGCGACCTGCTGCCTATTCTCAAACAGATGGTCGTTATGATGCATATTTGCCGAAGCGGTCAGGCTGGCATCCTGTTCCTTCTTCCACTGCGTAATAAGATCCAGAGCTTGCTGGTAGGCTGCATGTGATTGGTCGTACTGACCCATCAGCATATAAATGTCGCCACTATGCTCGTATAATTCCGCCATTTCGATGGTGAACGGAGACAGCGGGCAAGTTGATGCACCCTTGGCACGTTGAGGTTCATGGTTTTGGTAAGAATTCCTGTTTTGTCGCCGCTCTTCCGGTCCCTTGCGGCGGTCTATCAGCCATTGCCGCCCATCCCATATCTTTGGCTCGCGACCAGAGAACGTCTGCTTTTGCGGAGCCATATGTTGACGTCGGTCGGCCATACCAGCACGCCGCTCATCAGTATCCGAACCCGCCTCTTTGAGTGCATTGGCATCCTTTTCCGCCGGTGTCGTTTCCAATCGCTTGCCAATATCCAGAGCAGTGGCAAAGAGCTCGAGAGCTTCCTGATTGGCATATCGTTTTTGCGCCTGGATACCAGCCGCCATATGGTAGCGAAAAGCCGGCTCCCACTCCTCTGCCAGCAAATAATGACGAGCAAGCACCGTCAGATTTTCATCCATCTGACCCGTACTGAGCGATTCTATGCGGAGCGCAACCCGCCGATGCAATTCGCGCCGATGTGCATACAGAATACCCTCATACGCAACATTGTGCAGCAACGCATGGCGAAAATAATAAAGCACCTCGTGCGGCTTTTCCTCCATCCCAACAATATCCATATCCTGCAAATAGCGCAACCCCTCCTGCAACAACTCTGTTTCAGGATAAACGCCCTGCAAAACATCATACTGGAAACGCGGCCCAATGACCGAAGCCACCTGAACCAATTGATGAAACGGTTCTTCCAACCGATCCAGACGCTCCATAATCAATCCCTCGATACTAGTCGGAATAACCAGTTTATCGATCGGCTTGGTGAGACGCCAGTGCTCCTGCCTATCTTGCACCAGCGTACCAGAATCCACCAGCGCACGAACCAGCTCCTCAATGAAAAACGGATTACCCTGCGTTCGATCCAATAACGAAAGAATATCTTCCGATGGTGGCCCATCCAGCATCGTGTGCAACAATTCCTTGCTTTGTTCCGTCGAAAGCTCTTGCAGCACAACCTGCCTGGCTATCGGCAAATTGAGCCACGGCTCACTAATCGTCGTATTGGCACGATACGAAAAGAGCAGCAGGATAGGCACATTCTGCGCAACCTCGGTAACCTGCGCCAGAATATCGCGGGATGATGCATCAACCCACTGCAAATCATCAATCAGCACCAACAGCGGCTCCTGCCTGGCCGTACCAATCAACAACGCAATCACCAGTTCCTGCACCCGACCATGCCGTTGTTCCGCACTTAATGCACGAGTTAATCCACTTTCCGGCATGCTTATACCCAGCACATCGCCAATCAGCGGCAAAAAGTGCGCAAGCTCAGGAGCCAGCTTTTCCACCCGTGTCTGGATCTGCGAAACCATCTGCTCATTATCCGCCTCACCAATACGCTGCTCTGGTAACGAAGTCAACCCAAGAATCTGAATCAAAATGGCCCGTATCGTAAGGTAAGGCACATTTTGCTTGAATGATTGCCCATTGGCCGTCGAAAGCATAAAACAGGGAACCATAGCGGTTTCCTGTTCGTGACTAAAACTAGCAAGGACCAGCGTCTGGATCAATTCCTCAATCAAACGCGTTTTCCCGACACCCACCTCACCAATAACAACCAGCACGCGCCCTTCCCCCATAAGCGCAACGCGTGATTCGCTTTGCAGCAGATGCATCTCGCCATCGCGCCCCATCAGGGGAGGACGCGCCAGCATGGTTGGCACCGCTGGCGTCGAAACATTTTCTTTATCCAGCGCATGCACTGGCACAATTGGCTCTGGCAATCCCTTCAACCTGACCGGCGATTCTTCCACGACCGCAATAGAACGTTCCACCGTCTGCCGGGTGGCTGGCGATAGTAGCACAATATCCTCGCGCGAAACCTCCATCAAACGCGAAGAAAGATTCACCGCAGGCCCCAGCACACTATACTCATACCGCTCTTTGCCGCCCAACCGCCCCGCAAAGACCGTCCCGGAATTAATACCAATACGTTGCCGTAACGGTTGCTGCCATATCTGCTCAATAGAAGGCTGGTTCGCCATATCGGACAGAGATTCCCCATCTACCGCTTCTTGCAACCCGACCTCAATCAGAGTCCGTATCTCTCCATTCGCCTCCTTCAGCATATCCACCAGCTCCAGCCCACACCGCACCGCCCGCAACGGATCATCCTCGTGCGCAACCGGCGCACCAAACAGCACCATCAATTTATCGCCATGCGTATACATATCAACCTTATTGATAATCCCGCCATACGCATGCACAATATCCTGCGCCCGCCGAAAATACGCGTTCAGCGCAGTAGCTGCGCGATTTGCATCGCCTTTCAAAAACGGCAGCAGTGCGCTAAAATTGTAGAAGTTGGCAAAAAGAACACTCACCGGCCGAAACTCGCCAATCTCCGCTGCCGAAGACTCCAGAAAACGGCGCGGTAAACCCCGCACCAGATACGGACGCAGGGCTGCCAGTTGACACGCCCGCCTTTCGAGGTTTGCCAGGTCTGTTTCTTCATCAGAAATACTCATGGTTTCTGTGGGTGGCAGCGAAACTTCTGGCACGCGCAATAACTGATAAAAACCGTGTTGCTTGTGCAACTTATTTGCATTTTTGAGCAGTCGAAACGTTTGCTCCGTAATAACCACCTCGCCGGGTGCCGCCATATGCTGCGCCTGTGCTACCCGACTGACCTCTGTACCCGTCACCACCAGCTCAATATGCTCTTCATTGCCTACTTCGGCCGCAAAAACCTCACCACTATGCACACCTACCCGCAACCCCAGATGAAAAGACCCGGCCCGTGTCCTCACCGAAGCAAACGCAGCCATCCGATCCTGCATCGCCAGCGCAGCCCGCGATGCCGCACCGGCGTGCTCTTTCCCAAGTTTATCCTCATGAAAAAACGCCGTGAGCGCATCCCCCCCAAACTTGAGCAACTCGCCCTGATAGGCAAACACCTCCGCCACCAGCGCATTAAAAAGCTGATTGATAACCAGCGTGACTTCTTCCGCCCCCTGCTTGCCTAGCACACTCAGCTTATCGCAAAAAGCCGTGAACCCGCTCAGGTCCGCAAATAAAATACTCCCCTGCCAGAACGCCCCGCTGACGCGGCCTGGTTCTGGATGAGCAAACTGTCTCCGCACCAGATACCCTGGAATATACGCAGCACAGGCA
>CAYFVX010000061.1:0-10762 GCA_964346425.1 uncultured Chloroflexaceae bacterium
CCACTCTTCATTCCACTCTTCACCTTCCGGCATCATGTCAATCGCTTTATGCAGGTGCCGAACACTCACAGCAAGATACCGCTGTGTGGTGGCAATATCCTCGTGTCCAAGCAGTTCCTGGATATAACGCAAGTCTACACCACGGTCGAGTAGCTCGGTGGCGAATGTGTGACGCAACTGGTGTGCAGTGACTTTAACTCCCAGGCCATCCAGCCAGCGGTCAAACACATGACAGAGTCCCTTGCGTGAGCCACACACACCACCGAGCAGGCCGGCAACCGCGCCACTGCGCTCGCTTTCCGATACTTGCTGCAACTCATGCAACAATGTCTTGTTGATGGGCACGGTACGGTCTTTGCCATTCTTACCATCACGCACCAGGATGGTGCGCTTGTGCAGGTCTATGTCGCTCCATTCCAGCGCGGCAATCTCGCTGAGCCGCAGGCCAGCGTAGAGAGCAAGGTAAATCACCCGCCGGTTACGCTGCCATCGCCAGAGATCTTTGTTTTCCAGATCTGTTGTCGGTACCTCGATAACCTGTAGCATTCGACGAATGGTTTCACGTCTGGGTGTTCTGGGCGCGGGCCTGGTCTTTTTCGGCCAGTCGGTTTGTATTGTCGGGTCGTCTTCGCGATAGCCTTCGCGGATGGACCATTTACAGAAGCTGCGTATAGCACAGAGGGTTGCACCAATAGTAGCAGGCTTACGGCCAGCAGCCGCCATGTGTTCCTGGTAGCGACGCACACTTTCGCCGGTAATATCCCCCTGACTTGCATCAGGCCCGAGCCAGGTGAAAAACTGGCGCAATGAATAAAGATACCCCTCGCGTCCGCGCTGGCGACGTCCGCGAGAGGCAAGGTTTCGCTCATAGGCTTGTAGGATTTCTTTGCTGAGATAGGACATCAGTCAGTTAATAGATGACTTATTCTCCTAAAAATCCGACCCCAGGGCTGCGTTGATAATGTCATACGCCCGGCCCTTCCCCATGCTTTCGTACCCCCGCAACCACTGCCAGACCTTGTTCTTACTGCCGATCTCGTAGTATTTTTTACGTATCTCGGACTGGTCTGGCAGTGGTCTCCCTGGTCTATCAGACCGGTCTCCCTGGTCTATCAGACCGGTCTGGACCGGTCCGGACCGGTCTGGCGGTCTGGTGTGGTCTGAGGCTTCAGACTGCCTCAGACCACCATGTAGCAATTCGGTAAGCAGGGGGTCTATGGTGGTCTGACCACCCTGTTTTTTTGTGGCGGTCTGACCGGTCAGACCGGTCTGGCTGGTCCGGGTTACGGTGTCGTCCGGGTTTGGCAGATCTGGCACTTCCCATGTTACACCTTTTCCCACAACAGCTATGCGCCGTCCGGCTTCATCCAGCATGGCTTCAGCCTTTGTGAGGTTTTTAAGGAGTTTGCTTTTTCCGTGCAAACCCAATGTTTCTACCTGATCGTCCTGCGTAGCAATAACCACGTGCATGTTGAGCTTGGCCCCTCGGCGAATAACTGATTCCAGGACTACCCATGCGCCCTCGATTTCCGCTTTGACATCATGAACCTCATCACACAGAAACCAGAGTTCCGGAAACCTGCGCTGCCCAGCAGCCCGTTGCTTGCGCCGCTTTTCGGTCTCGCGCCAGAGCAGGTTTATTGCTGCTCCAATGGTATCGTAGTTATCACCAGCCCCAACACAGCGGTAACCTGGATACCGGCCGGTAATTGCGTCGGCGTCACACACCATGACACTTGCGCCGGCGGCTGCACGATTACGGGCGATACTATGCAGTAATACGGTTTTCCCGCCACGTGTGTAACCAACAAGAAAGACATGCCAGCGACCGGCAAGGTATTCGACGATATCTTGCTGTAGCTGCCCTGACTGGCTCACGGTATCGCTCACGGTATCGCGATTGATTATCACCTGCCCTGAAAGCTGCCCCGGTATTCGCCTTGCCTCTTCCGGCAGCAACTCCTGCGTGCGATCAATAATCCACCGACTCTGGTTTTTTGTCCACTGGATTGCCAGCGGGTTACGTCGAAAGAGCCACTGCGCCATTGCCAGCAACAGTAGGGGCGGCCAGGCCGCCCCTACTGCGATGAAGCAAAAGTCTACCAGATCTATGGCTGCCTGTTCTTCGTTGTTATCCATCTCGCCTCCTCGCCCGGCTATCCTCTGCTCCTATCTTGAAGACCAGCACTACGATCAGTACCAGGCAAAGCACAAACAACAACTCAAACAAAAACGTCGCAAAGAGCAGCAAAATAGGATGCAGCAACCACCAGAGAATCCTGCCAGCTATCCCCCATTGCATGAAATCACCCTCATACAACCGTAGGGTTGCCGCCACACGCGGCCAGTCAGTTACAGCGTCTATACCGCTCAGTAGGAATATCAAAAATGCCGCCGCGCGAACGTTTGCCCCGATCCGAGGCAGCAGTAACTCACACAAAGTGGGTAGCATGGTTAGAAAGAGGATAGCGAAACTAACAAACGGGAGCGATGTTTCACAATCTATCCCACCACTACCGCAATCACCCGACAGGGTGGCCGGTAGGGTAGCCGCCAGATCGCGAACCCACAGGTCTGCATAGTCCACAGTGGGACTAATATCAAAGTACCAGACCAGCGGCAGTAAACCGCAGGCCAACACCGTAATACCGACCACCATAACAGCCGCTACCCCACCACGAATATCACGGATAGCCAGTAGTGCCCGTTGCATGTTGTAACTCAAATCTATAAGCGAAAGGAATCCCTTGTTCATGCTATAACCTCCGTATCTTCAAGCTCGACGTCTGTATGACCGTTTCCGTTCAAAGTGCCATCCTTGCAGTGCGGGCAATAACCCCAGCGAACAGCCGCTGCTTTCTCTCCGTTGTTCTTTAATAATGCACCACAATGTGGGCATTCCGGTACTTTTGGTTTGTTGTCTTCTATCTGTCCTCGATGGGTATAAAATGCATCTTGCAGTGCATTTGTTTTGCTGGTCATATCTGACATATGGTCGTGTAGCACCTGGATACTCTCTTGCAGGACATCTATGCGAGTGCTGTTTGTATCCTGTAAGGTTTGTTGTGCATTTTCTGTTTGTTCTTGCTCGTGTAGTCGGTGCATGAGACTTGCGATCAGGAATGCCAAAACTGCGGGTAGGCTTTCGACAATCGAAAGCAAAAGAGATAGTACATCAAATGTTGCTACGAATGCCGCAGTGTCAGTTAGGCCACCTGTCTTTGTTGCATAGTCCAGGCAAACATTGAGGAGTACTGCAACAATGACTGCGGTGTACGCTGTACGTTGTGCATATGCACGCAGATCACCAGAGAGTACCAGTAGCGATAGACTCAGGTATGCCAGTTCAAACCCTGTTGCAGCCATAGCCGCCGCGATATTCCCCCGCAGCGGCTGTAGCCACGTGTATACTCCCAGCGCGGATGGTGTGGATAACAACACGATGGCTGTTATTGCGAGTGTTTTTCGTTTCCAGTCGTTCATTCTTTTTGTTCCTTTCTGTGCTATAATCTTTGTGCGAGGCTTTCCTCGCTATACTATGGGTAGCTCCGGGCCCGGTTTACTCCGGGCCCGCCCCCTCATCCTGTTGGCCTCCTCCTGTAATCCGCTGTAGTCATTTGTATGCGCCGCCCTTCCGTCTGGCCGGCTATCCGCGATATTACGGCTGGATCGTAGTGGTCCATCTGGGCAAGCTCTTCGAGTGTGTAGTTTGATGTAATCACTACGGGAAGTTGCTCGCGGTCGCGCTTGCCCAGCACGCGAAAGAATTTGTCTTTGAACATGTCTATACCGCCGCCACGCACTGACTCTTTTCCAGCGTCGTCCATGACGAGCAGACCTACGCTCCCCAGTTGGTCAATGCGTTCCTCGCTCTTTGACCAGTCACGCATGACGTAGGCAAAGAGATCTGGCACGGTGGCGTAGGCCACCGAGACGCCGCGGGCGGCAACACTGTTGGCGATGGCTGCTGCCAGGTGACTCTTGCCGTTGCCGCAGTAGTCTCCTTTTTTGCCGTGCAACATCAGCCAGCCTGTAGGGTTGACTGCGTAGTCTGCGCAGCAATTCTTTACACCGGTCAAAAATGCAGTCTGGCGTGATTCTCCCGACCAGCCGGCGTCAAAGGTTTCAAAGGTACATTTGGTGTGCTGTATGCCCAGCTCGCTCGCCAGCGAGCTGGTTAGCTTTGTCAGTTTTGCGGCTGCCTGCTGGCGGTATGCCTCGCAGTCGCATGGCTGAAGCTTGCCAAATTGCGGATGGCCGAATTCTACGTCGAGCACATACCAGCCCAGATCTGCACAGCGCGGGCACTGAGGGGTAGTAGCAGCGGCAGCTACCGGCGGCTCGGTGGCCGGGCGGGCCGCCCGGCCGGGTAGCTTGTAGTCCTGTGGCTTGATTTTTTGCATTTCTCTAGCTCCTTGCGATTTAAACCTATCATGCAGATCATGCAGATCATGCAGATCATGCAGATCATGCAGATCATGCAAGTAAATGTTTCTTCTTCTTTTTCTACGCGAACGTACATGATCTGCATGATTGCATGATTTCATCGTTTTATGGCTTTCTAGTCGTGTCGCAAAATCATGCAGATTTTTAGGTGCTTGCATGATCTGCATGATCTGAAATGGTGTACCGTCCCCTCTTCGGCCGGACTAAAATTCCACTATCGACCATGCGCTGCAGATCGCTTTGTACGGTCGCTTTATTCAAATCGGGCAGGAATCGGCATATCTCCATCAGACCCAGCGGCTCGCCGGCGTCGGCGAGTAGATCGAATATTTGCTTTTTGCCGTCACTAAGAAGTTCCTGCTGCTCGACAATATTCCACATGCACTCTTCGTCGTTCCAGGCTAGTGGTTTGGGGTGGTCCTTCTCAATATCGCGTCCTTTAACATGGAGCATTGCACCGTCTGTATCGTTTGCCAATACCAGCATGGTATCGGTGCCGCCGGTTAGTCCTGTTGATCCTGCTATTTCATCGAATACATAATCCGCTTTTGCCTTTCTGGTGTGATGCAGTACCAGTACAGCAATATTATGACGGCCGGCAAACTGACTCAGGCTTTGCATAACCAGTGTATCTTGTTCATATTGGTTAGCACTGCTTCCGGACGCGAAGGGCCGAAAGTTTTGTAGGATATCTATGACCACCAGTACCGTGCCAGGGTGCATAATCATCCAGTCCTCGAATTGCTCGACACCCTCATCGCCGCGCGGCCAGGCACGAAAAACACTGACGTTGCGCGGCCAGAGGGTTTGATTTCCCAGGATGTCATGTACTCTTTTCTTCATTCTTCGGTGTGTGTTTTCCAGGTCAAGATACAGTACCTCGCCGTAGGTGGTGGCGAGTCGGCCAAGAGCCTGGTATTTGAGTGCAACCGCCAGGCCCAGGTTCAGGGCAAACCAACTCTTACCCATTTTGGGTTTGCCTGCCATAAGTGTTGCGCCAGCCGGCATGATGTCGTCGATGATCCAGCGCAGCGGCGCAAACTCCATTTGTTGCAAGTCACGTAGTGTGACTCCGTCTCTGGTCCAGTCGCGTATCAGGATATCTTGTTTTTCGTCTTGTTGAAGGTTTTGTTCGACATAGTCCTCGAATCTCATTCTTCAACCCTCACTTCCGCGTTGAGCGAGCTGAATTGTGCTGCGCTGCGCAGGGTTGGTGAGTTGAGTAGATTGACGGCGTTCTGGTGGACAAGTTTTTGATCAAGTATGACCTTGTACTTTAATCCCTGGTTGAGTTCTTCCCAGCGGGCATAGGCGCGGCTCTGGGCGATCTCCAGAATGCGCATCTGTGCCCAGAGTAGGGCGGCTTCTTTTGCATCGTCGCCTGTGATGTTGTCTATGTCGCTGCTGGAGGCGACCGCTGCACCGAGCACGGGTGGCAGGCTCGACGGTGCGGTCGGGAGCGGTGGCGGTGCAGCGGCAGGCTGGGCGGGAGCGGTCGGGAGCGGTGGCGGGGCTTGCCTTTTGGGTTGCTCGTTGAATTCGGCGGCGGTGCGGGGTTGTACTCCCATTCCCTCTGTGCCGGGTAGGGAGTTGACAACGGGTTGCTTTTTGTTGTCAATCGCCTGTTTTGCCTGGCTGTAGGTGATTTTTTCGCCCGCCTCAGCTTTGCTGACAATTTCTTCGACTACGTCATCTGGTGTAGATGGCGCGGCAAGTAGATTGATTGCGCTGGTGGCTATGTCTAGCTGTCCAAAATTTGGACGCGCACCAAAACGGTTGTAGGCATTGATGTAGTTGTATGCCTGGCTCTTTGACCAGCCGAACTCCTCGTTGCACCATTGCTGGAAGCCGTTGCCTTTGAGGTGTTCTTGTACCTCGACCAATTTTCCTCCGATGTAAACTATCTCGGCCGCGGTGCGGCGCACCGCTTCTTTGATTTCTTCGGCAGCAGTGCGGGTAATGGCTTCCGCTGGCCCGCTCAGGCCGGTGTAGATGGATTGTTTTGTGAGTTGTGTCATTTTTCCTCCATGTATTCAGATAGGTTTCCGTGGGTGATTGGTGTTGAGCGCATGCTCAGACTGGTCAGGTCTACTTCGGTGGTGAAGGTGGTGACCTGGTGTAGTACGAGTAGCTTGTAGAGATATTCAGCCGCTATTGCGGCTATCATCTGGTTGACCATCAGGCTCTGCAGGTTGGCTTCCATTGCCTCTGCGCACGCACCCGCGTGCGCGGCCGTGTGTTCTGCCGGGTCCAGCAGGTCGTGGTACACGAGCGATGGTGCAGGCAGCAGGGTACACAGACTCCCCAGGCGCAGGCAGCCGTCGAGTTGCCTGCGCTCGGTGGCGGTGCCCAGGCCAACCTGTCCGCTGTGCTGGTGGTTGCCGGCGTCGAGCCAGAGGGTCTGTCCTGGTGCCTGCGCGTCGGCGATGACCTGCCGCGCGGCGGCGTTGTCAACCGCGCCGATGTAGAGTGTGTAGCCGTCCTGTTTGCTCACGAGCATGTCACCGGTGGCGTACTCATGGGCGGCGCGGATCGGGATACCGAACAGGCTGGCGAATCGGGCGGCAAGGACCAGGCTTTTGTATTTGCCGACGTCGGCGACACTGAAGAGTTGTCGGCCAACGTTTTTGTGCTCGACGATATCGCCATCCACAAAGACCAGCCAGGGTACAGGTGTAAGTGTGCTACACATGCGGGTTAGCGACTGGGCGATGTGGCTGCCCGTGCCACCGCAGCCCACCAGGACGATGGTGCGGATGGGTGGTACGGTGTAGGGTATGGCTTTTTCTATGTGCAAGGTTTTCAATCGGTGACCTCCTGTAGGGTGTGGTTGAACAGTTGGCCGGCGGCTATCGGGTGATGGTCTCCGTAGACATTCAGGCGACAGTGGATTTCCGGCCGGGTGTAGATGTTGCCGATGACACAGGAGATTGAGAGTCCTGTGTCATCCTGGTCGTCTATATGTGAAAAATGGGCAGGCATGCCGTGGTGACTGTGCAGGTCAATCAGGACAATGGCACCATCAGGCATGTCGTACTGTATGCGGGCTGCACTGCTGTCCTGGGGTGGGATGTGAATCATGTAGTCGTTGTCATGCCACAGGATGAAGTATTGTTTTTCGATGGGGGTATAGGCTCCTCCTTTGCTTTTCTTTGCGGCATGCCGCGCATCGTTCAGGATGTAGTCGAGTATTTCTGCTGGTACCCGGTCCGGTGCGGGCCAGATGACGGTGGTTGGTAGCAGGTTGACCAGGCCGGGTACGTTGTGCTCGGCTACCTGAATCATGAGACCCAGGTAGCCGTTGCTTGCGTGCTTGAAGACGCCGTTGCCTGCGTGGACATAGGTGATGCCGCACTGTTGTTTGAAGGGTACATTTGTGCCCTGAGCCAGGATATGCGCCGGTGATGGTATGCAGTTCACCATATGTCTCCGTCGATCACGCTGCGCAGGGTGTGCGGCTGGGCGGGTTCCAGGTCGTCGAGCGGGTATTCTTCTTGATCTGCCAGCTCCGGGTAGAGTGTAATCACACAGGTCGGCTTGCGCTTGCTCTTGCGGTTGCTGATGTGGCTGTTGAACTTTGAGCCGTGCAGGAACAAGTCCAGGACGCTCATGAGGTTGCTGGCTGTTGCCCTGGGACGCGGGTCGGCGTCGCCCCAGCAGATACCCCCGTTGTTGTAGCAATTGGGGAACGGGGCGGTGTAGAGCGGGGTGTCTTCGGTTGGATCTTCTTCGGTAGCCAGAGACCAGATGCGATAGGTTGTTCCGCAGCCCGCCCAGATGAGCGGTGGTGTTGGTATGGGTATGGTCTGCTCGGTGGCGACGCCATCGCTGAATTGCAGGGTGGTGCGCATGGGCGGTACGTAGACTGCATAGTAGGTTTCGCCGCCGGCGCGGCCTGTCGCCAGGCAGTTGGGCGGCAATATGCCGCTGCTGCTCGGTAGGTCAGCCAGGGTGTTGATAAGTGCATCGGTATCTATCGGGTGACTCCACCAGCCGCTGCTGGTGCGTTTGGTCATGATGACCAGGCCGGGGTAGAGATCGAGTTGTATCTCTGGCGGTATGTCGAGCAGAACCCCAGCTTCACGCGGGTAGGGTTGTTGTTTGTGACGTGCCGGCGTGCCGGCGCGGCGGTGGCGTCGGCCGACGCCACTTCTATGCGAGATAATCGATTGCAAAGGTTTCCTCCTTTTCTTCTGTGTAACCAATGTGAGGTAGCAGGTCTACCAGTCTGTTGGAGCGTGGTTTGTAGTCACGGGTGCAGATGTCCATGTGTTCATGCAGGGCATCAACTATTGCGTCGAGCAGGTCGGTCTGGTCGAGGATGGCGCGGTTGAGTTCGAGGTAGACATCTTGCAGCCGCTGGGCATCGCGCTGGCGGTCGCGTATCTCATAGACGGCCAGTTCGTTGTAGAAGACGTTTTCAAAGCTGTCTTCGGTTTCGATTTCGTATATGTGGTAGTCGGCGAATTCGTTGTGGGTGTCTTTGAGGATGTAGGCAACAAGCTCACCGATGTACCAATTGTCACCCCAACCGTCGAGTTCTGTTGACCATGTGCAGGTGTAGAGGCACGTTATATCTACACCGTCCTCGAATTGTTTGAGTTTTTTGAGGTAATTGTGCCAACGTTCTGGCAGGTTTTTGATCCAGCTACTTGCCATGCCGAGATAGCGCGAAAACTGTGTCTCCTCGACCAGGTAGTACAGGGTACCCGCCAGCAGGTTGTTGATGTGGATGTCGTCGTTGATGCCGTACATCAATGGCATGGGGTTTTCTATCCAGGCTGCAAGCAGGCCAATCTCCTCCGGGGTGATGTTCCAGTTGGTGTCATCGTGCTCGATGATATCCAGCGGGTTAGGGGTGAAGATGATATCCCCTACGTGGGGTATTTCTTCCAGTGCGCCCAGGTGTATGTCTATAAGATTTTCTGATGCCAGCCGCAAGAAAAGTGTCATGGCTTTGGCGATAGTGGCGTTGGTGACCGGTTTGTCGGCCACCAACGCGGCGAATGCTTCCGGGAAATAGATGTGCAACAGCCTGGTGGTGTCATATGCTGCTTCATAGGCAGAGAGCTGGTCAATATTGACACCGACACCGGTAACCTCACTGGCTTTTACCATGCGGTGTATTGGTCTATGGGTACGGCTGGTAGGTCGGGTAGCCATAGTTGCTTTATTCCTTCTTCCCTTGATGGGATTGCTTTCAGTTCTTCTATGATCTCTGGGTTGTCCAGAAACTCACCGAACGTGATTCTGCCGGTCAGCAGGCGGTCAAAGTTTCTGGTTTCTCTGATCGCCACCGGTGGCAGGTTTTTCAGCCTTGCAATCAGCCTTGCAATCAGCCTTTGGTTCCGGCCTTCTTGATAAATTCCCATACCTCGTATTCCGTCCCTTCGATTGTCGTTTTGCTCTTCTTGATCTCGGCAGTGCTGGCGTTGGGGAAGCCAGCCTGTACCAGGCTCTGGCGCACGGTGTGTTCGTCGTTTGATGAAGGAACCCGGTATTCGTTGCCGTCTATGCGGACTATACGCATGTCCATTCGTTTTTGCCTCCTCTGGTGATGGTAAAGACCACGGTTTCACATTCCTGCTCGTATTGCTTGATCTCCTGGACCATGCCAGCCGCCCGCATGTAGGCGCGGACATTATCTATGTCTTCGTATTCCATCAGGTCTTCCGCGATCTCGCGGATCAGGTCTGAGGTGTCAGTCATTACAGGGCCTCCAGTTGTTTCATGGTCAGGCGGTTGGGTAGCTTTACTGCGGGTATCGGGGTGGTGGGTATGTGGGCACGCTCTGCGATCTCCAGCGGCCAGATGGGTTGAGTTTTGCCTGTGAGCATGCGCACGGCCTGCTGGTACCAGGCTATCTGTTGCTGGACGTATGAGTCTGACCAGTTGCCCTTGCCGAGTTGGTTCTGCCAGTATTCGAGCTGGCTTATGTGGCGGTTGTGCCGGCGGTTGTTCATCATGGTTTTTCTCCTGTGCTATACTATGGGGTATCGTACCCCCTTGCTTATACTGTTTAATCACGCCAGTCTTGCCCCGACTGGCTATACTGCTCTGGCTATTTCCTGGTCTTTGGTCTGTTCAAGGAATGTACGGATGGTCTCGTACACAGCGGGATTACTGATGTGATCGAGTGCTTCTGTCAGCATACGGTGGGAGATCTCGCCGATGTTGTAGTCAACGGCTGACTGGGCACGTGGCAGGTTTTCGTAACGAAACATGCTCTTCCAGCCGTTGTGTTCGATGCTATACGTTCCGTCTTCATTCTCTACTATGGTGTAGCCCCGGTAGGTCATTGGGTTGTCTCCTTTTG
>CAYFVX010000062.1:0-10759 GCA_964346425.1 uncultured Chloroflexaceae bacterium
TCAGGTGAATATTACCTGTCTAGTGAGGGAGGAAACCTACGTTCGCTCACAAGCCGATTGTTGTGAGCCAGGTGGCTCGCAGGTACATATTCCTGCTTCCCTCAAACGGGTTGTTACTCCGCTTCGGTAATCTTGTAGCTTGAGGTCATAGAAACTACTTTGTTGAGCATTCCTTGCGCCGGGCAGTATGTCTGCTCAGAAAGTTCGATAGCACGCTCAATGGCTTTTGCGTTCAGGTTACGGCCGGTGAACATGTATTCCACGTGCATTTTGGTAAAAATCTTTGGATGCTCTTCGGCGCGGTCCGCATGCACCTGCACCTCAAAAGCAGTAACCTCCTGCCGTTTCTTTTGCAAAATAGAAATAACATCCATAGCGGTACAACCGGCCAGCCCGACTGCAAACAATTCAATCGGACGGAATCCATCATTATCCCCACCAACCGCAGGGTCAGCCCCAAGCGGCACTTCAAAACCAGTATTTGCCGTACCACTAAAGCTCATCCGTCCTTTCCAAACAACTTTTGCTTCCATAAGAAAAAATAATCCTTTCTTTTTCACTCTAAACGCAAATTTGGCTCGACATCCAGATTCCAGCTATGTGCCTGTTGATCGCTTGAAAAGCGATAGTACGCAGCAGCCGCCACCATCGCGGCATTATCGGTACACAGCCATATGGGAGGATAGCGCACGGGAATGTCTGAACGGCGACTGAGTTCCTGGCGAAGGCGGGTATTTGCGGCCACCCCCCCCACGAGCAATATTTCGTTGGCATGAAACTCCTGCGCCGCCCGCACCGTCTTGGTAACCAGCACATCTATCACCGACTCTTGAAACCCGTAAGCCAGTTGTGCAAGAAACTCGCCGGAGCGTCCAGCAGAGACAATGTTTTTTGGCTGAGAAGATGCTACAGGTGCCGTTTGCGGTTCTGGTTCCTGTGTTTCCTGCTCAGACGTTGTTGCAGCCGGAGATTCCTCTTCTGTGGTCCGTCGTCCTTTGCGTCCACGCGCTGGTCGTTTTGCTTCGTTGGCGGCTGGTGGTTGGGTAGTCTCTTGCGTTTTATGCAGCACTGCGGTTTTGAGGCCACTAAAAGAGAAATCATAGCTATTGCGCAACCAGGCACGGGGCAATTTTTCGCCCGACTGCATATCTTTGACTACCTGCTCAATTGCCGGGCCGCCCGGATAACCTAGCCCAAGGATACGTGCTACCTTGTCGAATGCTTCGCCGGCGGCATCATCACGGGTCTGACCAAGGACATGATATTCGCTGTGGTCCGTCATCAATACCAGCAGGGTATGCCCGCCGCTGACAATCAACACCACACAGGGAAACTGCGGGGGGGAGGATTCTTCGCTTTCTTGCAGCCAGTTGGCATAGATATGCGCTTCGAGATGGTTGACCCCAATAAAGGGAATACTCCGCTGCCAGGCGATAGCTTTGGCTGCATTCAACCCAACCAGCAGTGCGCCGCTCAATCCTGGACCATACGTAGCGGCAATCGCGTCTATTGCTGCCCAACCATCGGGCAAGGGAGCCAGTGCTTCATTCAAAACAGGAATAAAACTGAGGAGATGTTGCCGCGATGCAACTTCAGGAACAATGCCCCCATAACGCTGGTGCATATCCATTTGCGAGGCAACCACATTGCTGAGGATGATACGACCACCTTGCACAACAGCCACCGCTGTCTCGTCGCACGAGGTTTCCACAGCGAGGATGGTGAGGTTCGAGTCTTGTTGACTTGTCATGGAATTCAATAGTTCGGAAAAGGCGAGTGCTGGCATTTGCCCACGACAGTGCCATCATCTTTGCTGCCGTGTGTTATTCTTTCCATGCATGCCTGTAAAGAAAACAAGGGGGGAAAGGGATTCACATTCCCCATCACCCCTTGTCCCATCAATTTGCTGGCGACCCCGGTGCGATTCGAACGCACGGCCTTTTCCTCCGCAGGGAAACGCTCTAATCCACTGAGCTACGGGGCCTTAGCTAAAAGTGATTGTACCATGCAGGTGGCGATTTTGCAAGTATCTTATGTTCTATCACCAATCGCGAACAACAATCCGCCCTCACATGCGAGTTCACCATCTACCGTTGCCTTGCCAGTCCCTTTACCAACTCCCCGTTTGATTTTTTCGATGGTCACTTCCATACGCAACACATCGCCCGGTCGCACCTGGCGGCGAAACCGCACTTTGTCCACGCCACCAAAGAAGGCTATCTTTCCCTGAAACTCTGGCACACTCAAAACGGCGATGGCACCGGTCTGGGCGAGAGCTTCAATAATCAGGACGCCGGGCATCACCGGGTAATCGGGAAAATGTCCCTGGAAAAAATGCTCATTGATCGTGACCATTTTTTCACTGACTGCGCGTACTCCCGGCTCCATCTCCAGCACCCTATCAACGAGCAAAAATGGATAACGATGCGGGAGAATCTCCATGATGTCCTGAGTTGTGAGCATGGTCTTTTGTCCTTGTGTTAGAATGTCTGTATGAGCACGCAAGGCACACGGTGCTTTGCTGCGAGATATAGTAGCATGAGGGTGTGTTTCTTGTCAATCGCCTTGTTGCCAAACGCCCTTTGCATGGTTATAATCGGTAGGTAAACAGCCGGCGGGATAGTGCTGCAACAAGATTATCCCGCGCTGAATAGAGCGCAGGTATTATGCCCAAAAAACACATGCATGATCGCCGCAGAGCGCAACGACCACACCAGCAACGCCGATCATGTGTGGTGCCTGTCTTGCTCTTCGGGGTTCTTCTGGTAGCCGTCGCAGTCAGTTATATCCTGTTTGGGCGTACAACCGTTAGCCAGTACGTTGCCCAGGAACAGCTTGAAGTGCAAGTGGAACAGGTATTGCCAACTGCGATTGCGGTCCTTCCCCGCGGCGAGTTGAGAGTCTCTGACAAGCAGATAAACGCATACATCGCGGCCAATCCTGGTATGCTTGACCCGATTGAGCAGGCAACCCTCCACTTTGTGCCCGGCCAGGTGCAGGTTGATTTACAGGTTTATGGAACGACCAATCAGCTCTCCCTGGGCTTGCAAGCACAAAATGGACGTATCGCGGTGGTTAATCCCCGCCTCGATGGGCCGCTTGCGCTACTGGTCTCGTTTGAAGATTTGATACGTACCCTGGAAAAACAGATCAACGCACAGTTTGATACTCAGGGACGCGCAATACAAGATATACGCATTGAACAGGGACAAATGATTGTGTTCATGCAATAATACAGATGTCGAATGAGAAGGAAGAATGAGGTGGAATAATGCCCGTATATCCAGACAATGATGCATATTATCGCCTGCGTCATTCAACAGCCCATGTTATGGCGCAGGCTGTCCTTGAGATGTTTCCGGAAGGGAAGGTCGCTATCGGGCCACCTATCGAAGATGGTTTTTATTATGATTTCGATCTGCCACGCTCGCTTTCGACGGATGACCTGGAAGAAATCGAAAAGCGCATGCAGCGTATTGTGGCGGGCAATCACCCGTTTGAATATCGCGTGGTTAGTGCAGATGAGGCACGCACCCTCTTCCAGAATCAACCCTACAAGCTGGAACTCATCGAAGGGTTGGCAAAGGGAGAAGATGAATATGGCGAAGCCGGCTCTGGCTCATCAGTGATTTCTACATACAAGCAGGATACTTTTGAAGATCTCTGCCGTGGGCCACACCTGGAGCATACCGGGCAAATCGCCCCCGATGCGTTCAAACTGTTGAGCGTGGCCGGCGCATACTGGCGGGGTGATGAGCGAAATCCCATGCTGCAGCGCATCTATGGCACGGCCTGGAGCCATAAAGAGGAACTGGACCACTACCTCTGGAAACTGGAAGAGGCACGCAAACGCGACCATCGTCGCCTGGGGAAAGAGCTAGACCTCTTCAGCATCTCCGAAGAGGTGGGGCCGGGCCTGATACTCTGGCACCCCAAAGGCGCGATGATCCGTGTGGTAGCAGAGGATTTTGTGCGCCAGGCCCATCTGGAAAACGGCTACGAGTGGGTGTTTTCTCCCCACATCGGGCGGGCAAATCTCTGGCAAACCTCCGGCCATCTGGATTTCTACAACGAAAATATGTATGCGCCGATGGATATTGAAGGCGAAATGTATTATGCCAAGCCGATGAATTGCCCCTTCCATATTCAGATTTACAAAAACCATCTGCGCTCCTACCGCGACCTGCCGCAACGCTATGCCGAGTTTGGCACGGTCTACCGCTTTGAGCGTAGCGGCGTGCTGCACGGACTGACGCGGGTGCGCGGCTTCACGCAGGATGATGCGCATATCTTCTGCCGCCCCGACCAGATTGATCAAGAAATCAGTCGCGCCCTCGATTTTTCGCTCTATGTGCTACGCTCGTTTGGTCTGCGTGATTTCAAAGCCTATCTTTCCACGCGCCCAGAGGAGAAATATGTGGGCAAGCCCGAAAACTGGGATGCCGCAACGGAAGCCCTGCGTCGCGCCGTGGACAAGGCCGAACTTCCCTATGAGGTAGATGAGGGCGGCGGTGCCTTTTATGGGCCAAAGATTGACTTGAAGGTGCATGATGCACTGGGCCGCGAGTGGCAACTCAGCACCATCCAGTTTGACTTCAATCTGGCAGAACGGTTTCAACTAGAATACATTGGCGAAGATAGCCAGCCACACCAACCCTACATGGTTCACCGCGCCTTGATGGGTAGCATTGAGCGTTTTATGGGAGTCTTGATTGAACATTTTGGCGGAGCATTCCCGCTGTGGATCGCCCCCATGCAGGCAATGCTCATCCCCATTACCGACCGCCATCTGGACTATGCCTACACCGTGCAACAACGGTTACGGGCAATCGGGATACGCGTGGAGATAAACCAGAGCCGCGAACGTATGCAAGCCAAGATACGCAATGCCCAGTTGCAAAAGGTGCCATATATGCTTATAATCGGTGACAAGGAGCAGGCAGCAGATTCGGTGTCCGTTCGTATGCGTTCCGGTGAAGATCTGGGTGCGCTTCCCGTGGATGCGTTTATTGAACGAGCCAGCGCAGAGATTGCTGCAAAAAGTTGAGGAAATGAGCTGAGCATGATGCGTTTTCTTATGGGCTTTGTGGTTGGTTCGGCGGTTGGAGCGACCGCCGTTGTGCTCGTTACCCCTTTGTCTGGTGCAAAACTGGTAGCAAGCGTTCAGAAAAGTGTCACGACGGCTATCTCCGCCGGCCAGGAGGCAGCCAGAACACACGAAGAGCAGATGTGGGTTGAGTTTCGTGGGCGGATGGAACGCAACAATGGCACGGAACAGACGGCAAAAGTCACAAACGTGCAACGCCCCGTGATGATGGGTGGCTATCAGCATACGTAGGTAGACAGGCTCTATTTGCGCGGTAGTGCTGGCGGCTCAGCCGCCAGCACTACCGCGCAAATGATATGTATGGAAGATGAAATCCGTCCGTTTCCCCTGCTTGCGCTGGTGGGCCAGGCAGAACTAAAAACCGCCCTCATTCTGGGGCTGATCAACCCCCAGGTCGGGGGTATTTTATTAAGTGGTCCCTATGGCGTGGGCAAGACGACTGCGGTCCGTGGGTTGCTGGATATTATGCCCGAAGTGCCCTATGAATTCGAGGATAGCGAGGGGAATGTCCGCACGCTCAACAGCCCCATGCGCTTGCTCGAGCTGCCGCTGAATGCCCGCATCGAAGATGTGGTTGGCACGATCAATGAGCGGATTGCGCTGGAACAGCATCGGGCGGTGCTGGAAGAAGGCGTGTTGGCAAAAGCCCATCGCAGCCTGCTGTATGCGGATGAAATCAACCTGCTCGAACCGCGGGTGATAGATGTTATCCTCGATGCGGCCGCGCAGGGGCAAACGATGGTACGCCGCGGCGCAATGACCCGCCTGTTTGCCTCACGCTTTATCCTGGTTGGCTCGATGAACCCGGAAGAAGGGTCGCTCCGTCCGCAGATTATGGACCGCTTCGGGTTGCGCGTGTGGGTTTCGCCGCTGGCAGATACCGCCGAGCGACTGGAGATTTATCGCCGCAGCCGCGAGTTCCGCGAAGAGCCGGCAAATTTTCGTGCCCGTTTTGCGGCACAGACCGAGGCATTGCGGGATGAGGTCGCCATAGCCCGCGAAATCCTGCCGCATGTGACTATTCCGCCAGAGATCGAAGCATTAACGCTGGCAGTTATTCAAGAGTTGAAAATACCCTCGCATCGTGCAGAGATTGCACTGCTGGAAGCTGCGCGTGCGCGTGCAGCCGCCGATTTTCGCAGCAAGGTTATCATTGAAGATGTCGAGCGGATTGCGCCGCTTGCGCTCCGGCAACGTCGCAGCTCCATGCTGGAAGAGTATGCAAATCAGATACGTCGCGAGGACGAAGGTATTCTTGCGATGCTGCAAAAGATTGTGGCGGCTGGCGGTACAGAAGGGCTGCCGGTCTCGCTTGACCAGGAAGCGGAGACTGAATCGGAAGATACCCAAACTCCCGCACCATCTGCACCATCTGAACCAGCCGAACAAACTGAGCAATCACAACCACACGGTAGCACCATTCGTACTATCGAGAATGAATGATGCCAAATTAGTGACGGACTCTGTTGGGAACGTCCGGGCAGTGCCTCGCGCAAAGGCGCAAAGAACGCAAAGGTCCGGGCAGGAGATGCAGGTTCCCAACAGAGTCCTGACGTGCGTGGCTTGTTTTCTTGACCGCGAAAGTGAACAATTACATGAGAACATCTACAAAATGAAACGGAGTTGTTCGTATGCGACAGAGTTCTTTGCTTTCCCTCGTTTGCCTGCTCATCATCCTTGCGCTCCTCCCCACCACCTCGCCTACCCGCCATGTCCAGGCGGCGGACGAACGGTGTTTTGCGGAAACGGAGTACTGCATCAGCGGGCGCATCCGCGCGTTCTGGGAACAAAACGGCGGGCTGGAGGTGTTTGGTTTGCCCATTACCCCACAGCAAGAGCAGGTCGTTGAAGGGCAACCATTGCAGGTGCAGTGGTTTGAACGCCACCGTCTGGAACTGCATCCGCAGCAAGCACCGCCATACGATGTGTTGATGGGGCGGCTAGGCGTACTGCGCCTGGAGCAACAGGGGCGCGACTGGCACGATTTTCCAAAAGACGAAGGCCCACGCGAAGGGTGTCGTTTTTTTGCCGAGACGCAGCAGAATGTATGCGGCGATATTCTGGCGGCGTGGCAGGCAAATGGGTTGGAATTCGATGGCGAATCGGGCATCAGCACGGCCGAGAGCCTGGCGCTCTATGGTTTCCCTTTGAGTGGCGAGATAGAGGAGCAGGTGCTGGTAGATGGCAGGTATCAGCAGTACACGGTGCAATGGTTTGAACGTACACGTTTCGAGTTGCATCCACAGCAGGAGCCACCATTTCACGTGCAGCGTGGTTTGCTCGGCGTCGAAACCTGGCAGCCTGACCAGGCAATCGCTCAACCTGCTCCCACCCCAGAAACGCACCCCCTTTCCGCCGATTCTACCCCCCACGCGCTAACCCGCGTACAGGACCGGCTCTTTTTCATTGCCAATGATGGTATCCACGGACGTGAACTGTGGCGCACGGATGGCACAACTGAGGGTACAAAGCTGGTGAAAGATATCCTGCCCGGCCGTGAATCCTCATCGCCTGCGGAGTTGACCAGTTTCAAGGGCATGCTGTTTTTCACCGCCGAGACGGGCAGAGATGAAGCATCCGTCTTGTGGCGCAGCGACGGCACCGCGGCCGGCACAGTACCCATCAAAGATGTACTTGAACATGATCAGGGGATGGGGCCGTGGCAACTGACAGTTGTGGGAGACACACTCTATTTTGTCGCGGATGATGGTATCCACGGCCCGGAACTCTGGAAGAGCGACGGCACACCTGACGGCACAGTCATGGTCACAGAAATTGTTGCGGGGGCAGCCGGCATGTATCCAAAAGATGCGATGCCGATGGGCTATATACCCTATGGATTGACCGCAGTGGATGGGACGCTCTTCTTCCACGCGGATGATGGGGTGCATGGCGATGAACTCTGGAAGAGCGACGGCACGCCTGACGGCACGGTGCTGGTGCATGATGTCAATGCGGGAGCCACACCGACCGAATATTATGAGTTGACACCGGTAGATGGAGTGCTTTTCTTCATCGCTCGCACGGGCAGGCTCACCTATGAACTCTGGCGCAGCGATGGCACAACGGATGGGACAACAATGGTCAAATCGTTTACCAAACACCTGCCGCCGGGCGTCAGTCCGCCGCTGCGCAATTATCCGCATATCGGCGGGTTGACCGCGCTGAACGGGGTGCTCTTCTTTTCGGCTGGTGGCGAGGATACCGCCGGCTTCTGGCGCAGCGATGGCACGCCAGCCGGCACGGTCAAGCTACACGATGATTTTCCCTGCTGTCTGACGGCAGGTGAGCAGGCGGTGTTCTTCTTGCAGCCCGATGGTGCGGGCACGAAGGCGGGATTGTGGCGCAGCGACGCATCATTGCAAACGGTGCAGCGCATTGCCGAAGTTCCAGCAGATGCGAACCGGCTCATTGCGACCAATGGTCTTCTCTTTTTCCTCGCCAACCACACGGATTTTCGCGCGAGAGAACTCTGGGTGAGCGACGGCACCGCCGCCAACACGCGGCTGGTCAAGTCGTTGCCCGCTGGCTGGTCAAATTCCTCTGAACCAGGGTTGATGGCAGCACTGGATGAGCGAACGTTGTTGCTCAGTGGCGATGATGGGGTGCATGGGCTGGAACTCTGGCGCAGCGATGGCACGGCGGAGGGGACGGTGATGGTCAAGGATATGAACGAGACGGCTCCTTGAGCATCGTCATCGTCTCGTATTATTCGTGTTATTCGTATTATTCGTGGTTCCTACCTGACATCTGAATCTGGCATCAGCGGGAACGACGGCTGGATGGTCGTCGTCTTTGTCACTGAGGATGCGCCAAAGATACGTTGCACAACCTGGGCAGGAAGCGGCAACCGTTCCAATGCGCGAGGCTCAACTTTGATCGCCCCTGACCCATACGATTTGCCCACCAGCCGCAGGTTCGCCACCGTATCGACATGCTGCAGCACCTGCCAGAGATTTTCGATAAACGACGGATCGCTGGAGTGCGGATAGACACAAAGAAAGACAGTGAGTGGAATAACCCCAGCTTTGTTGCGGATAAAACGGGCATTCCGACGGCCAAGATAGGCAAAAAGAAAAGGCGGAGCAGTGCGTTGCTCCATTTTGTACCAGGGGCGACGAGTGGAGATAAGCGGTTTCCGGTGAATGCCAAGCTCTTCCCCTCGCTTGATATAGGCTTGTATAGGCAGGGGAAACTGGTCGAGTGGTCTGCCATCTGGACAAAAGAGCAGAGTGGGACGGTCTTTCTGTGCAAGCCTGTACATTCCCTCAGTTGTCAATGCACTATCGGGAACATCACGCGTTCTGCCGATAGCAAACTGTAAAAAATCCTGAGATATACCGGCTGCTTCAACCTGTTGTCTTGTCAGGAAGAAGAAATGGTTTGCGCCCGTTGCAACCCCTCGCTGCACCCGTGCAAAATCAGCGAGCAGTGGACCGTGGGCTGGTGCATGTGAACACGCTCTTGAGAAACCGGTAATCAATCCTTCCTTGAGATTTCGCCGATGAATGTGCATATCAGTACCAGGAGTATCTTGCAAGTCTGAACACATCCAGGCTTTGAGTTCTGGTGTTGATGCTTTCGCGCATCTGGCCCAGAGAAAATGGGTATCAGGTCGGGTGTTTTTGATCAAAAAGATAAGCGGGTTGGTATCAACTTTGGGAAAGGGGGATGCTTCCGGCGCAAACGTAACGACAGCATCCAGGCGAAAACGATGCGTAATCCATTGCCAGAAAGCCGGAGCAAAGACACCTTCGCATGTATCTGCTGGCAGAATAAAAGCCAGTCGACCATTTTTCTCCAGCAGTTGCAGAGCGCGAAGCAGAAAATAGATGTGCAGGCCCGCTCGCCCATCCAGTGCAAATCCGAGCGTTTTGTGTGCAAATGCTTTCAAATCAGCTTTCTCGGTGGGTGATAGGCGATGATGACGAATGTAGGGAGGATTGGCAACAATCGCATGATAGGGTCCTGGTGGTGGGTTGCACACAAAGTGGGTCTGCTGGACGTTTGCCAGATCATGTTCATCCAGATTATTGTGGCGGGCCTGCTGCAATACCTGCGGGTCTATTTCGCTTCCCAACAGCGTAATCGTTCGGTCTGTTTCAGCGGCTATATTCTTTGCAGCACGGAAAAAGGCCCCATCTCCAACGGCCGGATCAAAGATGCTTGAGATTCCACCAGACAGCACATAACCCACCATCGCTTCCGCTATCCAGGCAGGGGTCCAGAACTGGCCTTTGACGCGCAACCGTTCTCTTGCAGGCCCACTCGCCGGCAGATTCTGATAAAAGCTGTCCATTACCATGAAAAGATTTCTAGCTCGCAGAAGTCTGCACCGGCCTATCTCCTGAAACATTCGCGCTACTCATACCACTCAGTTTAACACCATGTCGTGTAGATGTCAACTAGCAATCCCCGCGCCCTATAGAGACCCAAAATACCATGGCTGTCGCAAAGTCTTATGTTGAACAACATAAGACTTTGCGACAGCCAAAACATGCATGCAGGCGGCGTACCGCCGCGGGTTTGAGAGGGTGTTGGGGACGGCGTAGCCGTCCCCAACACCCTCAAATGTAGCTTGCGAAGGGCCTCACGCTCCATGCGCATTAAGTTAAGCGGCTTGCCGCTTTGCAAAGCGGGGGATTGGGGGTT
>CAYFVX010000063.1:0-10730 GCA_964346425.1 uncultured Chloroflexaceae bacterium
TGGGTTTTTCGACTTCGTCGAAAAACCCACACACCCCACGCCAAAGGGGAGCGTGCGGGAACCAGGTTCCCTCACACACCCACTGGTGAAACCCATTGAGGGCTGCGCCCCAGTGGGAAATATGCGTTAGCTTCATGCGCATGGGGAACCTGGTTCCCTCACCCACCCACTGGTGACACCCATTGAGGTCTCCGTGGTGAAAAGCTGGCTTCACGTGTTTGCGCGAAATTCTGGAAACACATGGGACGTATGGTTGGCAAGCATCTCGCCAACCATACGTCCCAGGCTATCAACAAGAGATGTGAGGATGTAACAAGCAATGGGGCCTGAAAAAGAATCCCGCACGCCGGCACCCGGTGGACGTCTGACTTATGGGATAGAACTTCCCTTTGTTCGTCTCCCCTACTGGTTGATTATCCTGCTGATTTTCTTCCTGGTCACGCTCTTCTCCATCCTTTCCTCCGAAACATATTTGAGTGCGCTGAAGTTTATCGCGTCCGGTATTCGCCTGACCGTTTTTATCTCGGTTGGGGCCTATATCATCGCGCTCATTCTGGGGCTGATTATTGGATTGGGGCGCGTATCCAAGAATCCGATTCTCTATACTCTCGCCACGCTGTATGTGGAGGTGATGCGTGGTGTTCCGTTGCTGGTGATTATTTTCTACGCACGGTTTGTGATTATTCCCTGGATCAGTTTGCTTACCGACAAATCCCTTGTGCGCAGCGATTTCCTCACTGGTGTTGTGCCGCTGGCTCTGGGCTATGCGGCCTATCTTGCGGAAGTTTATCGCGCAGGCATCGAATCGATAAACCGTGGACAGTTTGAGGCAGCACGTTCGCTTGGGATGAGCAACTTTCAAATGATGCGCTATATTATCCTGCCCCAGGCTGTCAAAAGTGTTTTGCCACCGCTGGGCAATGATTTTATCGCGATGCTCAAAGATTCGTCGCTGCTCTCGGCTATTGGCGTTGGGGAGCTGACCTATTGGGGCAAAACCAAGATAGGCGCGTCTGCCGACACCTTTTTGGGATGGAATACGGTGGCGTTTCTCTACCTGATTATCAGCTTACTGCTCTCCCTTATTGTGAAATGGATCGAGAAAAGGGCAAGTACCGATGAGTAACCAGCAGAACCAGCAGAACCAGCAGAACCAGCAGAACCAGCATGGCTCCATGCCACTGCACGAGCATGACATTGTTCCTATTCACCATACGTTGGGAGAACCGATTATTGTCTTGAACCAGATTTCCAAACGGTTTGGCAATCTGCTTGCGCTTGATGAGGTAAGCCTCGAAGTGCGCCGTGGCGAAGTGCTCATGATTGTGGGGCCAAGTGGCTCAGGGAAATCTACCCTGCTACGCTGTATCAACTATCTGGAAGTGCCGGATCATGGGTGGGTGTATATAGATGGCATGAAACTCAATCACCAGCGCACCAAGATAAACAAGGTGCGCGAAGAGGTAGGGATGGTTTTTCAGCGGTTTGAACTGTTTCCCCACCTGAATGTGCTCGAAAATGTGTGTTTGCCACAGCGGGTGGTGCGCAAGCGTGGCAAAGAAGAAGCTACGAAAATAGCCTTGCAGTTGCTGGAAAAGGTGGGGATTCCAGAAAAAACCACCTTCTATCCCAGCCAACTCTCCGGTGGGCAGCAACAGCGTGTCGCCATTGCCAGAGCATTGGCAATGCAGCCCAAAATCATGCTCTTTGATGAGCCAACCTCGGCCCTGGACCCGGAAATGATCAAAGAGGTGCTGGATGTGATGCTGGAACTGGCTCGTGAAGGTATGACGATGGTGGTCGTCTCGCATGAAATGGGGTTTGCGCGTGCCGCATCCAATCGCGTCGTCTTTATGGACCAGGGGCGTATCGTCGAAGTAGGACCGCCGGAGCAAATTTTTGGGTCGCCGCAGGAAGAACGGACCAGGTTGTTTCTGAGTAAAATTCTGCACTGAGGCTACACCAGAAAATGCAAATGTATGATACACTATGAAATAAGGTCGTTTGACTTGCGGAGTAGACGAATGACAGCAAATAGCAACCTGATGGCTATCATGAGGGAATTGTGCAAGCCTTTTTGAAAAGTATTCCGCTTTTCTCCAATCTTTCAGACGAAGACCTTTCGCGCCTGGTTGAAATAGTTGCGGAGGTCCGTCTTTCCAAAGGTGTCTATTTATTTGAAGAAGGCAGCATTGGAAGGTATTTCTTCGTCATCAAAGAAGGAGAAATCGAAATCTTTACGCGCTCTGGTCAGGAAGAACTCCTGCTGGCTGTTCGCAAGCCGGGGGAGTTTATTGGAGAGTTATCTCTCCTCGACAGAAACCCGCGAATGGCAAGTGCGCGTTCGCGGACGGATACGCTCCTCCTCCTCATCCCGAAAAAAGAGTTTGAGCATTTGCTGGAAACCAATCCACATGTGACCCGCAATATTCTGTATACGGTCTTACCGCGCTGGCGTGATACGGAAATTATCCTGCGCGAACGGGAACATCAAGTCTCTGCGCAATCGGTTGAACTGGAACAGATGCTTGCAAGCTTGAGAAGAGCCAACGATGAGCTTGAACAGCGCGTGATTGAGCGAACGTCCGAACTTGAAAAAGCCAATGATTTGCTGGCAAAACGTATTGAGTCGTTTGAGCAGGATGGGAACCATCAGAAGATGGACAAGACCCCTTCGCCTGCTGAGCATACCCAGACATTCCCTATTTTCCCTATTGCGGAGCATGTGTTGTTTCTCCCGGTGGTTGGGTCCTGTATAGAGCAGCAGCAATCCCCGCTGGTTTCGCTGTTGACGCAGCAATGTGTCCAGCATAATCCTTCCATTCTCATTTTAGATGTTTCCAATGTCCACGTGACGGAAATACCGTTGGTTTCCACGCTTCTCCATGCGCTTGCAGAAACATCATTAGGTGCGCAAGAAATTGTCCTGACAGGTATCCAGCCGCATACGAAAGAGCACCTCTTGCCTGCCGCCGGTCAATCGGCGCATATTATCACCTTTGCCACCCTGCCGGAAGGTATTGCTTATGCTCTAAATCGGGAGAAAAGGTGAGGTTTTTCGGTTTTTTTCTTCTCTTTTGCGTTGCGCTTCTCCCCCGTGTCCTGTTCATTGGAACCTTTATCACCTCAGACGAAGAAAAGTGGGTGGTGCGTGCCGAAACCTTCCTGGATGCACTGCAAAGCGGCGAGTATGCTCGTACCAATCAGACCGGCCACCCGGGTGTCACACCCCCTTTTTTCCAGGTCGTACTATCAGCATAGGTATCCTGTTCATCCTGCTCTTTCTCCTGCCGATGAGCGTACTGTCCAAAAAATTTGACCGCTATATCCTGCCCATTTTTCCGTTGCTCAATATCCTGGCAGCCATTGGTTGGGTGCAACTCTGGCGATTGTTGCAAAGCCGGCTTCCCCGGTTGCAACATAACCGGCGTGGAGCGTCTCTGTTTGCCCGTGCTGCTTTTGTGGGAATAGCTGCCGTTTCGCTGGCAACGGTTCTCTGGTATCACCCCTATGAGCTTGCGTATTACAACCCATTGCTCGGCGGGGCAGACGTGGCGAGTCGCACGTTGCTCATCGGGCGGGGCGAGGGATTGGAAAAAGCTGGAGCGTACATTGCCACCCACTCCGAGACGTGTGACCGGCCGGTCTTTGCGTTCAATACGAGCGGTCTGCTGGAAGACTTCATCTGTCAGGATGCGCACAATGAACTCTTTTTCGCCGGTGCTCCCCCCCGCCTGAGCTATGCTGTGCTCTCTCTCAACCAGCTTCAGCGCAATCCGCATATTCTTGAGACGATGGAACAGCTCTGGGGCAAACAAACCGCCGATTATACCGTGCGCTTGCATGGCATTGACTATGCCAGGGTATACCGGCTGCATCATGCGGATTTTGCCGCGAACATCTCGTTGAGCGATTATCGTTGGCATACTTCAGCTATTCGTGAGAGTGGCGTTGTTTCGGTGACGATGCAATGGTATGCTCGTGAGCGCATCCCGGCAGACTATCAGCTTGTGTTCCGCATGTATCCCCGAATGGTGAGCAGATACAGCGGCTTAAACGCTCCGTTGGCCCGTCGGACTATCCCACGACAAGTTGGCAGCCGGGTGAGACGATAACCACCGTCATTTCGCTCCCGCTTGCGCTGGAGGCTCCGCCGGGCAACTACACCGCTACCATTACCCTGCTCGATGAAGCAACGCAGCAACCCCTTCCGCTTTTGCCACGAGTGGGGCGGGCGGATTATGGGGAGAATGGGACGACACTGCTGCTGGAACCTATCCAGGTGCCATTTCAACCTTTCTTTGGTCCATCCATCCAGCTCACCGCATACGAGATTGATACGACAGCCAGCGATGAGGGGGAGATATATCTGCATACCAGGTGGAAAACCCGTCGCCCGTTGACCGCGCCATCTCTGTTGTTTATCCAGGTGCTTGATAGCGAGGGTGAGCGGTTGGTGCAGATTGATGTGCCGCCGGCTGGCCCGTCAGAGCCGCCACAAAGCTGGCCTGCTGGTGTGGAGGTGGCCTATACGCACACGATTCCGTTACCAGCGGCGCAGGCGTCGGCAGGTTCCTGGGTTGTTCTGGGGCTGTATCATCCGTCTACCTGGGAGCGGTTGGTCGTGCGCGGTGAGCGAGCATATGGTGATGCGCCTGTGGTTGAGACGGGTAGCCTGTTGCTGCGTATCCAGCCATAATATCCAGGCAGAGACTCATCACTCATCACTCATCACTCGTCACTGGTATGATACGGTGGCGGACGTGTCCGTGCTCGCGGTCGTCAGCGTGAGGGAGCGGTTGCCCTCATGGTTGCTCCTTGACGTGATTTTCATAAAACCAGGGATAAAACGGGTAGAAAGCTTGTTTTTCAAGAACGAATGTCCTATAATAAAAGGAACTGTTCACATTTGCGGGAAAAGCTGGGAGCGCAGGCGGCTCGCCTGCATGATGCGGGCAAGCTGCCCGCGCTCCCAGAATTACATTCCCTGGCTTCTGAACAGTTCCTAATAAAAAGTATGTTGACAGCATTCCTGCCCTATAGTACATTTAGGTGATGGGCATGAATAGAAGGTGAGGAGCAGATACAAATGACCAATGTAGCACCCGAAAAAGAAAAGGCCCTGACAGCCGCGGTCAGCCAGATTGAGCGGAAATTTGGTAAAGGTTCTATCATGCGCATGGGCGAGGCAACAACCCGTCTTTCTATCGAGGGTATTCCGACCGGCTCTATTGCGCTTGACGTAGCTCTGGGGATAGGTGGGGTTCCTCGTGGTCGCGTGGTCGAAATCTATGGGCCTGAAAGTAGTGGCAAGACAACGCTTGCACAGCACATCATCGCCGCTGCGCAAAAAATGGATGGCATTGCCGCGTTTATTGATGCGGAACATGCGTTTGACCCGGTGTATGCGGAGCGTTGTGGGGTCAATATCAATGACTTACTCATGTCGCAGCCTGATACGGGCGAACAGGCACTTGAAATTTGTGATACCCTGGTTCGGTCCAATGCCGTAGACGTGATTGTGGTAGACTCGGTGGCTGCACTCGTGCCTCGTGCCGAAATTGAAGGCGAAATGGGCGATTCGTTGCCAGGGGCGCAGGCACGTTTGATGAGCCAGGCATTGCGCAAACTTTCCGGGGGTATCAGCAAAAGCCGTGCCGTTGTCATTTTTCTCAATCAGCTCAGGATGAAGATTGGCGTCATGTTTGGATCGCCAGAAGTGACGACTGGCGGTCAGGCACTCAAGTTTTTTGCCTCGGTGCGTATGGACATCCGACGCATTGAAACTATCAAACAAGGTGATGAAACCATTGGTATGCGCTCACGGGTCAAAGTGGTCAAGAACAAGGTGGCTCCACCGTTCTACCAGGCAGAATTTGATATTATGGCAAACGAAGGTATCTCGCATGAAGGCGGCATACTGGATGTTGGCGTGAAGTATGAGATCATCCGCAAGAGTGGGTCATGGTTCTATCTGGGCGAAGACCGCCTGGGCCAGGGACGCGAGAATGTCAAGGCGTTTCTGCGCGAAAACCCGGCGATTACCAAAGAGATTGAACAGCTTATTCGCTCTCAGGTTTTGACCAGCACTGCTGCTACTTCTAGTTCCGGCGAGAGTGACAATGTTTCGGATGAAGATAGTGACGCTATTTTTGAAGAATAATAGTAAGCACCAGAGTAAGGAATACTATCGGGGGAAAGGAGAAAGGGGATAAAACCCTCTTTCAACCTTTCCCCCTTTTTCATGCACGAGTAGAAGCATACCGATAAAGGAGGTTTTTTTGGCTGATATACAATATCTCGGACATTCCTGTTTTCGTCTGCGTGGACGGGAAGGAATAGTGCTCTGTGATCCGTACACAGAGTCTGTTGGGCTTGATCTGGGTCGGCAAACTGCGCATATCGTCACGGTAAGCCACAACCACCCCGGCCACAACAATACGGCTGCTGTTCGTCCTGCACAGGATACGGTGTTTGTGATTGATGGACCGGGCGAGTACGAAGTCCGCGGCATCTTGATTAGCGGAGTGCGCACTTTTCATGATCAAGACAAAGGGAAGCAGTATGGATTTAACACCGTCTACATTATCCGCATAGATGATGTGGTCTTCTGTCATCTTGGTGATATTGCGCATGAGCTCACCCAACAGCAGCTTGAAGAGATTGGCAATGTGGACGTTTTGTTTGTACCGGTGGGTGGGGACAAAACCCTTGACCCATCTGAAGCAGGGAGTTTGATAAGTCAGATTGAACCCCGTGTTGTTATTCCAATGCATTATGCCCTTCCGCAACAATCTGCGGTTCGCGACCTGGCGCCGCTAGATAAATTCATTCACGAAATGGGTATCAAAGACCCACAACCTCAAGAAAAATTCTCAATCAGTGTATCAAGTCTACCACCTGAAGACGCAGCCACCAATATTGTGGTGATGCAACCACGTGGCATCTAATACCATAACCCGTACTCACCCATGCAGAGACAACTGGTAGGAACCAGGTATATTGACGGGGTGACCGGCCAGCAGGATTGTTGTGCCTGATGATTGGAAAAATTTTTTCATGAGCGCAAATAACTTGGATGCTATCGTTCTTACAAGTGATACGGTCATAATAGTATTGACCTGAAGATACCGGAAGTAGACGGTAGGCGCACGGGCCAGGACGATGCACAGGGTATGGATAGTCTCTTTAGACATAAGCGCGGTAGGAATCGAAGTCTGTGCTTCATTGACACTGGTTTTGTCGTCTTTTTTGCCAGCAAATGTTCCAGGAAAAGCGACAAAAATACGGTCAGACGACGGCACGACAGAAGTCTTCTGCTGATTGTTGCAAGATGATATTGATGGAAAACTTACTGGAAGAAGTTTGCTCTTGCAGCGAAAGAAAAACGGGATATCGAAAACACTGAGAACAAGAAGATGCATACGTACCAGAAACACTTTAATCTTCCGGTAATGTCATACTACATACAGAATTACCTATCTGGTATATACTCTATTTAGTGGTAGAGAATATGATGCATACACACAACCATACTATATACCAGGGATACCATGCTCTGTTCCTTTCTGTTCTTTCAAGCAACCGAGCACGATATCAAGTACACGCAATGCAAGGACACATCTGCGTTGGATGCATCTCCAGTTCCACGGAACCAGTGTTCGTTTATGGGCACAACACAACTTCAATTGAGCAAGGAGAGGTAGTATCATGGCGAAATATATTTTCGTGACAGGTGGCGTTGTTTCCTCCGTTGGTAAGGGTATCAGCGTAGCAGCCATTGGGCGTCTACTCAAAAGCCGCGGTTTACGTGTCTCTATTCAAAAATTAGATCCCTATCTGAACGTTGACCCCGGTACCATGTCACCTTATCAACATGGAGAGGTTTTTGTTACCAACGATGGAGCCGAAACGGATCTTGACCTGGGGCATTACGAGCGGTTTATTGACGAAAATTTGTCGAATTTGTGCAGTGTAACCACAGGTCAGATTTATTCTTCGGTGATTCAGAAGGAACGGCGTGGTGATTATCTGGGGGGAACTATTCAGGTTATCCCACACATTACTGACGAAATCAAGTCACGCATTACCGCAGTGGCTACCACGACAAATGCGGATGTGGTCATTGTCGAAGTCGGTGGGACGGTTGGCGATATCGAGAGTCTCCCTTTTATGGAGGCGATTCGCCAGATGCGCAAAGATGTGGGCAAGGAAAATGTGGTCTACATTCATGTGACACTGCTGCCCCATATCGGGACCACCAAAGAACTGAAAACCAAGCCGACCCAGCACTCTATCATGGCCCTGCGTGGGGTGGGAATCAATGCGCATGTCATTCTCTGTCGGGCTGATTACCCTATCTCGGAAGATATTCTCGAAAAGGTCGCGTTCTTTACCGATGTGGATTTGCGGGCGGTCATTCCAGTCGAAACGGTCGACTCTATTTATGAAGTTCCACTGTTGCTGGAACGGCATGGTCTGGGCGGGTTTCTGGTGGAAAAACTTGGTCTGGAGTCGCAGCCGCCAGAACTCACCGAGTGGCAGCAACTTGTCAAACTCATCAGACGACCCAAACGTTCGTTGCCGATAGCTCTGGTTGGGAAATACGTTGAGTTACGCGATGCCTATATCAGTGTGGTGGAAGCCCTCAACCATGCCGGTTTGCACCAGGAGCTTGATATTGATATTCAATGGATATCCGCCGAGCAACTGGAGGAAGTGGATAATCCGGCGGAAATGCTGGCGGGTGTGCATGGGATTGTGGTCCCGGGTGGTTTTGGCGACCGTGGCATCGAAGGCAAAATTATTGCGGCCAATTATGCCCGCAAGTACAACGTGCCTTATCTGGGACTGTGTCTGGGGATGCAGTGTGCGACCATCGGATTTGCCCGCTATGCACTGGGGACAGATGATGTGAATAGCACCGAGTTTGATGCGGATACGCCCCATCCGGTGATAGACTTGATGCTTGACCAGCGGGATGTGACCGACAAAGGTGGTACGATGCGTCTGGGCGATTACCCTTGTGTTTTGAAGCCAGGCACACGGGCAGCCAGTGCCTACAACACGAGTGAAATTGTTGAACGCCATCGTCATCGGTTTGAGTTCAACAATGCCTATCGTGAGGTGCTTGAAGAAGAGGGGTTCATTGTGAGCGGCGAGTCGCCGGATGGTCGTCTGGTAGAGATTATTGAACTCCGTGATCATCCCTGGTTTGTTGCCAGCCAGTTTCATCCAGAGTTTCTCTCGCGGCCAAACCGTCCACATCCCTTGTTCGCAGACTTTGTTGCGGCCGCTGCCCAACAGATGCGCGAATATGAACATTTCCAGGCAATGCAGATGAAGGAGCAACCCGACCACAACGGAACGCGTGTCCTGTTTCCTTCGGATCAATTGCGTACCAAAGCATTGGGATAATAACGCACCTCTCCTTCCAGGAAAGCCCGTTTGCCTGAGCCAGAGGTAAGCGGGCTTTCGTATGCACATCCCCCCAAAAACTGGTAAAATATGCTACGTGTGCGTGGTATACAAGAGAGCTTGATGAACAGGTTTTTTATGCAACAGGAAACAACAAGCATGCCTGCTGGCTTTTCGCTGCTCCAGCCAGTCGCAACCTTTTTTTCCAGCCGCATCATGACGTATGTGTGGCTGGTCTTGATTCTGGTTATGGGCGGCTTTTTCCGCTTTACCGGTGTTGACTGGGATGAACAACAGCATTTGCACCCTGATGAACGGTTCGTGACGATGGTTACCGCCGGGATGAATTGGCCCGAATCGTTTGAAAACTACTTTGACCCGACGACCTCTGAGCTCAGCCCCTATGCTGACAACCCGGAGGTCTGGTATGTCTACGGGACTCTGCCGCTCTATCTGACCAAGTGGATCGCTGGAACGATTGACATGGATGGCTACGATAAGGTCTATCTGGTCGGGCGGGTGCTTTCCGGGGTGATGGATCTGGGCTGTATTTTCTTTCTCTTTCTGGTGGGACAACGGCTGTATGGGGATAAAACGGGTTTGCTGGCGGCCGGTCTCTATGCTCTGGCGGTTCATCCCATCCAGCTCTCCCATTTCTATGCAGTAGATACCTTTGCAAATTTCTTCGTTGTCATGACGTTCTACTGGGCAATCCGCGCCGCTGAAAAGGGCAACTGGTGGTTCTATGCCCTCATGGGCATCAGCCTGGGGGCGGGGATGGCTTCAAAGATGAGTGTCTTGACGCTCGGCGTCGTGGTGTTGCTGACGGGGATATTGGATTTTGTCCGCTTCTATCGCCGCACCAACGATGTCCATAGTGCGCTCGAACATAGTATGGTGCGCTGGGCTACGGTGGCTGGCTTGATGCTGCTGGTCTTCCGTATCTTGCAGCCCATTGCCTTTGAAGGACCTGGTTTTTTCAACTTTCGCCTGTCGGACATCTGGACCGAAGATATAGAGTTGATGCAGTCGCTGGTAGAAGGCGAAACAGATATACCACCTTTTGTGCAATGGACAGACCGGCCTGACCTGTGGTTTCCCTGGAAAAATATGGTGCTCTGGGGGATGGGGCTACCGCTTGGGCTGGCGGCATGGGCTGGCTGGTTGCTGGGAGCGTATGAATTGCTGCGGTATCGCAAAGTGGTGCATCTGCTCCCCGTTGCCTATATTGCTATTGCATTTTTTTACCACGGCACCCGCTGGGTGAAGTATATGCGCTACTTTATGCCCATCTATCCCTTGCTGGCGATGAT
>CAYFVX010000064.1:0-10620 GCA_964346425.1 uncultured Chloroflexaceae bacterium
TGTATTGTTTTTTCGACGTCGTCGAAAAAACAATACACCCCACCAGAATGGGGAGTGTGCGGGAACCAGGTTCCCGCACACACCTGCAAGTGAACCCCATTGAGGGGGTGAACCCCGTACCGTAAGGGGGTTTAGGGTGAGGGCTTTGCCAGGGGATAAAACCGTTAAGTTCGCGCATATGGAGACCTCTCTCCTCCAAACGGGTTGCGAGGGAACTTTGTTCCCTTGCACTCGCTTTTTTCACAACGGAAGTTCGACCACCACACACGTTCCCTGCCCCTCTTCAGATTCTATCTCCAGGTTGCCGCCTAGCAGTGCTACCCGCTCTTGCATGCCGGCCAGTCCGCTGGATGCGTTGCTGGCAAGCGCAGCCTGTGGGTCAAATCCTTTCCCCTGGTCTTCAATGTGCATGCTCATCGTATACTCGTCGCTCCAGAGACGTACTGTTACTTCATTGACCTGCGCATAGCGAGCTACGTTGGTCAGAGCCTCCTGAATAAGGCGATAGACGACGGTCTCGATTTCGGGGGCAAACCGCTGCTCCATGTCCGTATGCTTGAAGGTAACATGAATGTCGGTCTGAGAGGTATAGCGGGTGAAATACCAGCGGAGTGTTGGCAGCAAGCCGAGGTCGTCCAGCATAGCTGGCCGCAGATCGAGCGACATTTCGCGTACCTGGGTCATCAGGTCGTTCACCAGCAAGCGAGCATCTGTCAGTTTGCTCTTGACCTGGTCGTCTGGGCTACGGTTGATCATTTCTAGCAGTAGATGCAAGCCAGTCAATGCTTGCCCAATCTCATCATGCAGTTCCCGCGCAATATGGCGACGTTCGGTTTCTTGCACTTCCACCAGCCGCCGCGAGAGCATCTGCAAGCGTTCATGCGCGACACGTAACTCTTCAAACAGGCGGGTGCGTTCGGTGATGTCGCGGTAAAACCAGACGCGCCCATAATAGACCTGCTCGGTATCCACCACTGGCGCGGTATACAGTTCAAAGGTGCGGCCATCCACCAGCATAATCTCTTCCCAACTGGTATCCTGGTGGTTTTCGTGCAACGACATCACTTTCTGGATAAACGCCTCCGGGTCAACCAGCGTGTGTCGTATTGATTCCAGTGCTATTCCGCTGCTGGTGAATGTCTGCACATCTGAGGCAATGCCCCACATTTCCACAAAGCGGCGGTTGTACAGCAGCCATTCACGCTCACGCGAGGTGACCAGTATGCCATCAAACGCGGCTTCGCTCTGGCATTCAAGCAACGTTTTCTGATAGCGCAACTGCTCTTCAGCGTGTTGCCGCTCTTTGCGGATGCGTAGAGCCATAATACCATATGCCAGGTCATCTGCCAGTTCCGTCAGCAGCTCTATCTCTGCGGCATCAAATGCATCCATCTCACTAGCGTAAATACTGAGAGAACCAATAGGTGGGGGGATCGAGCCATGATCTCCTGCCAGTTTCAGTGGCAACGAAATCGAAGAGCCATACCCACGCTTGAGTGCATCTTCACGCCAGGGGACAAAGGAAGGATCGGTCTGGATGTTGCGCACGACATAGGGTTGGCGGGTGCGTATGGCTGTGCCAGTGGGTCCTCTGCCACGCTCCACATCCGCCCAGGTAACTTGCAATGTTTCCAGGTAGCCATTTTCATAGCCAGCCTGGGCAACCGGGCGAACCTGCTGTGTTTCATCCTGTTCGGCAAATCCGACCCAGGCCATACGATAGCCGCCAAGCTGCACAATGTTCTGGCAGATATTTTGCAGCAATGTCTGCTCATCCCAGGCACGGACGACGGTTTTGTTGCATTCACTGAGCGTCTTGAGCGCACGATTGACGCGGCGTAGTTCACGCTCTGCCTGTTTGCGGTCGGTGATGTCGCGGAAATAGACCGATAGCCCTTCATGGGATGGGTAGACATGCGATTCAAACCAGATTTCCCACGGGGTGTAGAATGTCTCAAAGGTGATTGATGTTTGTTGCTCAAATGCGGTATGGTAATGGGAATAGAATTCTGACTGCACCGCTTCCGGGAAAACGTCCCAGACATTCTGGTCCCAGAGTTCTTCGCGGCTTTTGTGCAGCAATCGTTCTGCTTCACGGTTGATGTAGATAAACCGCCAGTTGGTATCCAGCGCAAAGAAGGCATCGGTAATACTCTCCAGGATGCTGGCGATACGGTTGCGGGATTCAATAAGGTCCTCTTCGGCCTGTTTCTGGGCAGTAATATCGCGCAAGATAATGGTAAAGGTTTTTTCGCCATCGTGGTGGGAGGAAGCGACCGAGATTTCAGCCGGAAAGGTGCTGCGGTAGCGGCTTCGGGCCTGGATTTCGATGTAGGAGCCACTGATTTGTTCGCGGGTCATGGTTGCAACTTCATGCACATAAGCATAGTATGCGTCTATGGATTCGGGGCCTAGCAGAATGTCAAAGGGTTTGTCCAGCACTTCCTGGCTGGTGTAGCCAAAGATAAGCTCGGCGGAAGGATTGAACAGTTTGATGCGTTGGTTGGCGTCAACCGCAAGCATTGCGTTGGCAGCAATATCGAGAATATTGGACAGACGGGATGCTGTGCGTTGATATTCATTGCGGGTGCGCAGGGCGTTGATACCATACAGCAAGTCGTTTGCCAGCTCAACCAGCAGTGCTATCTCAGCAGTATCAAATACTTCTGTTTGCTGCGAATAGATGCTTATGACGCCAAGTGATGGCATATTTGCCAGCATATGCTTGTTCGGGAGTAGTGGCAGGGCAATGACGGCGTGATAGCCGTGGTCTGCGGCATCCTGGTGCCAGTCCGCAAAGGTAGGATCGGCCTGAATATTGCGCACAATGCAAGGTTCGTGCGTGGTCATAGCAATCCGCCAGGGAGCCGTCTGGGCCATCTGCGCGTTGTCTTCTGTTTGTTCTGCCTGCTGGCATGCCAATTGTTGCAGATGTTCCGCTTCTATGCCCATCTGGGCAACGGGAGTTATTACCGTATCAGTTTTCTGCTCGGCAAACCCGACCCATACCATGCAATAGCCGCCCTCTTGCACAATAATCTCGCAAATCTGGTTGAGCAGTTGTTGCTCATCGGTTGCCCGCACGAGCACCTGGTTACAGTCGCTGAGTGTCTTGAGTGAGCGGTTCACGCGCCGCAGTTCCTGTTCGGCCTGCTTGAGTGGGGTAATATCGCGGCCCACGCCAACCAGCCCGGTAATTTCGCCAGAATCTCCATAAATTGGTGAAAGCGAAGTCTGGATGTAGGTATGGGAGCCATTACCGGATGCCCATTCATAGACCTGGTATTCTCCCGCCAGCGTGCGGGCATTGGCAGTTTCATGAATGTCTGCAGTGTCAGGGTTGATTTCGCGCGAGGTTTTGCCCAGAAACACATCGGGCGAGAGGCCATAGCGTTCCAACCAGCGTCCAAAGACGCCGGTGTGACGTTGCTGGGTATCCAGGGTGAAAATAATATCATCCATGGACTCTACCAGACTACGGACCATTGCTTCTCGTTCACGCAGTGCTTCCTCTGAAGCGCGTAAGAGCTGGTTGCTGTGGGTCAGTTCAGCCGTGCGTTGCGCCACTCGTTCTTCCAGTTCTTCATGCGATTTGCGCAGGGCTTCTTCGGCTTCCTTGCGTTCGGTAATATCCCGTGCGGCACCATAGATACGCATGACCTGCTGCTGTTCTTCATCCCAGACTGGCCGCGTATGTTCGCGGATCCAGCGCGTTTCCCCCTGACGGGTCAGGATGCGAAATTCACTGACATCATCAATGCCACTTCTGAGCCGCTGGTTGCGCTGATGGGTAAGGTTACGGTCATCCGGGTGAATAATATGCAACCAGCCTTTGTCCACATTCATATCTTCCGCTGTATAACCAGTCGTATGGACAAACGCATCGGTTATCCATTCAAGCTGGAAGGTGTCATCGGGTTGGCGCACCAGCGCATAGGCATAGTCAGAAACCAGTTCCGAGATAGCCCGGTAGCGTTCTTCGTTCAGACGCAAAGCCATTTCTGCTCGTATCTGCTCGGTGATGTCACGATTGCTGGCACGGCGTCCCAGCCAGCGATCATCCGAAGTGTAGACGGGTTGGCTGACATGACCTATCCAGCGCACCTCGCCCTGCCGGGTTATGATACGAAAGCGCGTACTACACACTCCAAGATGTTCCATTTCAAAAGGAATCTGGCTTTTGATACATTCTGGTGGTTCATCATCCGGATGGATGATGTTGCGCAACAGCAGCGGGTCTGCCTGGAATGCTTCGGTATTGTAGCCGGTGATACGTTCGCAGGAGGGCGAGACATACAAGAAATTGCCATGGGGTCCGATCCAGTATTCCCAATCATAGGTAAAATGTGCCACTGTGCGAAACCGTTCTTCATTTTCTCGCTGGACCGCTTGCATGTGCTCGCGTTCAATGGCAGCTCCAACCAGGCTGGCAGCGGCTTCAATCGCGCGTACTTCGGCAACTGACCAGCTTCGTTCGCCCTGGCAAACATCAAACTCGATAAAGCCCCACCATGTTCGTTCGACAAATATGGGGACCAGGAGGAGGGAGGAAATATGCTGCTGGCTCAAAGTGCGCTGTTCATCCGTAGGAAAGGTCTCAATATTGCCATACAGCGGCAACCCCTGGCACAACTGCATGCTCCAGCGGGGAAACAGCCGCTCTGGTTGCTCATTGAATGCATCTTGCCGCGCAAAAAATGGGTTGCGACCTGGTGCGGAGAAGAAGTGCTTCTGCCCGGCAGAAACCCAGGTTTCTTGTTGCTGGAAAAAGGGGGTGTTGTATTCGTTTGTCTGCGTACTGAACAGAGCAACACGACTGACGCCGGTGGCTATCCCTATCAATTCCAGAAAAATAGGCATCTCTTGTTTGAAACTGCTGGTTTTGAGAAAGTGCTGCGCTGCATTGGATATTGCTTCAAGAATAGCATCATGCCGCTGCAGTTCTTTCTCTGCCTGCATGCGTTCGGTGACATCGTGGATAATCGAGAAGAGCAGTGAGCGACCATGAATGTCAATCGGGCCGGAATGTACTTCCACATCTCGTATTTCCCCCGAAGACAGCCGGTGCCGAAAGAGAAAGTAGGTCCGTTTTTCCGAACGGGCACGTTCCATCTCTTGCTGCACCTGTTTTTGCGGCAGAATGTTGATGTCGGATATCGCCTTGCTGCGGAGTTCTTTGATAGTATAGCCATAGAAGGCACTTGCGGCAGGGTTGGCGTCAACTATCGCGCCGTTTTTGTGATTGATGAGCAGTTTGACGGCGTGGTTTTTTTCAAACATGGTGCGATAGATAGCTTCGCTTTCGCGCAGAGCTTCTTCTGCCCATTTGCGTTCAGCAATCTCCTGTTGCAAGGTCTCATTGGTTTGGATAAGCTCGGCAGTGCGGCTTTTGACGATATCTTCCATGTGCCGATAGAGACGGGCATTTTCGAGAGAGGTCGCTGCCTGGTTAGCCAGCAAATCCAGGATAGTCAGGCGGTCGGGCGTAAAGACACCGGTCGCAACACGATTTTCCAGATAGAGCATGCCGATGATTTTGCCTTGATGGATGAGCGGCATACAGAGCACCGAACGTGGCTGGTGGTGCTGGATATAGGCATCCAGCGTGTATTTGCCTGCCTGCCGTGCATCATTGATTACGATACTTTCCCGCTTTTGGGAAACATCTATCACGATGGTGGCTGGGAGCGCGACTGGTGAACCGGGTTGGAGCATTTCGTTCTGTGCCGAGTCCTCTTTCTCATTGTCGGCTGGCTGGTAGAGCTTGCCGGTTTGCACAATGTGGACATCGCCCCGTTCGATAGTTGCCTCAACTTCGATGCCCCAGGTGCCCTCCTGTTCGAGCAGCAGCACGCCACGCTCCGCCCCCGCGTTTTCAATGACAACGTGCATCACTTTTGCGACGAGGGTATCCAGCACAATTTCACTGGCAATCGCGTGCAGGGCCTTCGTCAAACTTTCCATATCCAGCGTGTTGATCATTTGTTGATCGGAAATTTTCGGAGTGGTGCGCCGTTTTTCCGTCTGCACGATTGTATCCTGGGGCGGAAGGAAGGGTTGCGGGTGCTGTGCTTCCAATACTTTCACACAGGCATAGGCACCCCATTTCAGATAGCCATGGCGGGCATCTTGCAAGTAGAGATGCGCAATGCGTGGTTGCCCCTTTGCCAGATAAAAATTGCCCGCCAGATGATTTGCCAGGGCTTCAAAGTGCAAATAGCCCTGTGCATGCGCCAGCGCAATAGCGCGGTCATACTGTTCTCTGGCAAGGCCATCCTGCCCGGCAACCCGTGCGCGTTCTGCTTCGACCAGTTCATATGCATGCTGATAGTTGACGGTTGCATGGAGCGTGCGGTGGTGTAAGATGCGCTGTTTTTCGGTAACCTGATTGACATAATGTTCTTGTATCTCTGACGTAACGCTGGAATAGTGGGCCAGCAGCACCAGCGTGTAGTAGATGTCAAACAGGAGGGTCAGGAGCAATCCCGACGCTTCCTGACGGTAGGCCGTTGCCCGCATTGCATATTCCATTGCCTGCTCTGGCTGGTTGAGCAGATAGGCCAGTATGGTTTTTGCCACATAGATACAAAAGAGACTGTTCGTCTGGTTGGTTTCACTGAGGGTCTGTAACAGACCGATTTCATCAAAGGCATCACCCCGCAAGAGAAGCGGACTGCTGGTTTTGCCTTGCAGATTGAGGGCCAACTGACAGCATATTTCGGGAATATACATGGACTGGTGAGTCTGCGTTTCATGCAACAGGTCTATGGTTTGCCGCGATTTTTCTACCACATTTTCCAGGGGGATACCCTGATAAAACAGGTGGCTCACCAGCCGTATGGCCGCATAGCTTGCATATTCGTGGTCGTCACTATTCAGCAAGGTTTGCAGGTCTTGATGCAGCAATTCGCTGGTTCTGGCAATCGGTTCTTTTTCGTGAAAAATTCTGCCATGCACGATGAGTTCCACCCGCGGTTTGAGCTTGCTGGAAGGGTATTTTTCTAGCACGTGCAATGCCAGCATGCCATAACGCCAGCCGGCATCTATGGCATGGCGTAGCTCGCAGAGCAGCCCACCATACCATGCATAGGCGAAGGCAGCGGCGGCGGTGTTGCCATATGTGATGCAGCGATCAACCATCGTAAAAACTATTTTTGGCACAAGCAGCGGGTTTGAGCGCGATGCTACGGGTATCATCTGCATACAGATACCTAGCACGGCAAGGCTTCGGGGGTCTTGCATGGCTGGCAGATGGATTAACGCTTCAATGTCGGATATAGCAGGCGGTTCTTCCAGCAGGTGGACTTCAAGTTTTTGCAACATCTGAAAGCCAATATCCAGTGCCTGCTCTGGCTGGTTGCGGGCATATGCATTTTGCATGCGGGCTTCGTATGCGCGTGCCTGGTCGGAAAGATTTTGCGCATGCTGGATGACCAGTGTAGACAGCTTTTCGGATTGCACAATATCGCCATTGCGATAGGCAATTTCGCCCATTTCAAGGGCAAGGTCTCGTGCCAGTTCATAGTTGCGCTTCCAGGGGTCGGCTGGCGGCTCGCCAGGGTGTTCTGGCATGCGGAGCCATTGCAATCCCATCGTTCCATAATGGTGTGCGGTCATGTATGAGAGGGATTTTCTGGCTTTTCTGGCAGCCAGCAGGTGCAACTCGGCCAGTTTTGCAACTGATGGAAACGTTGCTTCGCTTTGCTGCTGTTTGAGCGGAAAAGATGGGGAGCTATCGGTATCACTCCCAAGATTAAAATGGCTGAGGATGTCAAAGAGGTAGTCCATCTGTTCCTCTGGCGAGAGATTTTGCAAGAGTATCTGCCCAACACGCCAGTGTATTTCACGCTGTCTGCTTTCGGGGAGCATGGCTTCGGTTGCTGTGCGGATACGTGTATGGGCAAAGACATATTCAGCCGTCACCTCATCCTCCAGGCCAGGCACGTCAAAGACCATCACTTTGTACGTATTGCTCAGCGGGACAACCAGTCCGGCATCAATGGCGGGCATCAAAGTCAGGGCGGTCTGACTGACGGTTTGTTCCGTCAGCAGTGCCAGCGTTACCAGGTCAAACTGGTTGCCGATGCAGGCAGCCTTTTTCAGGGTCTCGTGAGTCTCCTGTTCCAGGCGTTGCACCTGGGCAGACAGGAGTTCGACGACATTTTCGGTCATTTCCTGCGCAGCAATACGGGTGATATCCCAATGCCAGCCGGCGTCGCTGGTTTCTCTGGAAAAGGTAATCATCCCTTGCTCATACAGTGAGGTGAGAAATGTTTTGATGAAGAAGGGATTGCCGCCGGTTTTCCGTGCGATAAGTTCGGCCAGCGGACGCGCTTCTTGTTCGCAGCAGAGCAGGGTGTCCACAATCAGTTGGGTAATGGCTGGTAAGGTGAGCGGTGCCAGCGCAATTTCCTGCACGTGTGTTGTGGCGGGGTCAAGTGCCTGCAAGAGTTTGCCTAGCGGGTGCTCCTGATGGGGCATTTCTGCACGATACGCTCCGAGCAAAAGGGGCGGACTGGTGCATGATGCTCCAATAGGTGTTTGGAGCAGGTGTTCCAGCAGTTCAAGCGAAGCTTTGTCTGCCAGGTGCAGGTCGTCCAGAAAGATAACGAGTGGGGTCGCAGGCCGATGGCAGGTGTAGAGCAATTGCTGAAAGAAGCGTTGGAAACGATACCAGACTTCGGGGGTGGAGGATGCAGGCAATGCGGGCTGCGGTCCTATGAGTTGTTCCAGTTCGGGGATAATTTCTATCAGCAATTCGCCGTTATTTTCGGCAATGCTGAGCACATAGTGCTTCCATTTGGTACGAACCTCGCTTTCTTCTGCAAGGATCTGGCTGACTAATGAGCGCATCACCTGGATGAAAGCCGACATTGGTGTATACGATGTACTCTGGTCAAAGGTGCCATGCAGAAAATATCCTTGCTGCTGGCTTATGATGGTGACGGGTTCCAGCACCAGGGCAGATTTGCCGATGCCTTCTGGTCCGCTTACCAGGACGAAACGTTGTGGCTGCATAGCGTGCTGCGGCTGTGGGTGCAGGACGTGCTCATAGGCGGCTTGCAAGAGCGCAATTTCTTGCTCACGTCCATACAATGTTTGCGGCAGGCGGAAGTGCTCTTTCAGGTCGTGGCGGGCTGGCACAAAGGTATCCAGGGCTTCTGGTGCTAGACTATTCCACTGCCTGACCTGCGCCAGTACAAATTCCAGGTCTGCTTTGAGGCCATAGGCTGACTGGTAGCGATCTTCCGGGTTTTTTTCCAGCAACTTCATCAGGATGGCAGATAGGGCACGCAGCACTCGTGCGTTCTCCGTATCTGTCTGCATGATGGTGTGGGGGGGGGCTGGTTGGCGGGCGATATGTCCATGGATGAGTTCGAGCGTGCTCTCGCTGACAAATGGCACCTGACCAAGTAGCAACTCATAGAGGGTGATACCAAACGAGTAGAAATCGGTGCGGTAATCTATCGCTCGATTGATGCGCCCGGTCTTTTCAGGGGAGATATATGCCAGCGAGCCTTCCAGATACTCCGGGTGACGGGACACCGTGGTTTCACGTGAGACGACGGCAGCAATGCCAAAGTCAATCAACTGGAGGTCGCGGGTATGCGGATTGAACACGATGTTGGACGGGTTGATATCCTTGTGAATGATGTGTCGCTGATGGATCTGTCCGAGAATAGTGGTGATACCAATTGCCAGTTCGAGGAAATCTGGGAGCGTAAGTTGCCCGGCCATGTCCAATCGTTCCAATGAATCACAGTCTTTATCTTCCAGCACCATGGCCCATTGCTGGTTTCCTGTTTCCAGGCTATAGGGGCGGACGACGCCCGGTACTTCTAAGGAGCGGAGGATTTCGTATTCACGTCTGAACCAGGCAATACGGCTTGGTGATGGGTAGGGGTCGCGGAGGACTTTGAGTATAACCGGTTTGCTATCTGATTGCCGATAGGCTCGATAGACGATGGACTGCGAACTTTCGCAGAGTTGTTCGGTGATGATATATCCTGAGATGGTCTGCATCTTTGCACCCTTCAGCGGCTTTTGCTTTTTTGCTGTAGCTGCTCGTTTTTGCGATGAAAAAAGGAGCCGCGCACATCAGCAGGTTGTGAAGGTTGTCCACGTGCTGCTGGTCGGGGCTCGGTTGTTTTGTCCGAAATCTGAGCAGGTACTCGTTCCTTTCCATTATACCTGTTCTTGTCACTTTTTTGTCTGCTTGTTTTGCGGCTTTGCCGCAAAACAAGCAGACAAATTTTTTGGCAAACGTAGTTTTGGACGTGCGCGGTCGTTGCCTTTCCCGTGAATGTGAACGGGTACACGTAGTCCCTCACCCCTCTCGGACTCTGTTGGTAACGTCCGGGCAGGGCCTCGTGCAAAGGCGCAAAGCCGCAAAGGTCTGGACAGGAGATGAGGCTACGATTCCCAACGGGGTTCTTGCCACCGAAAAAGTCTCCACATGTGAGATTGATTCCCCCCCCTCTTATTTCGGCAAGCATGTACGAAATACTGTACTTACGTAGTATTTCCTGGAAAACTACGTAAGTATGCGCATATCATCTTACGCTTGCGAAGAGTATACTGTAGCATAAGGATGGGGGGGTGCTCCCATGCTCACATGTG
>CAYFVX010000065.1:0-10490 GCA_964346425.1 uncultured Chloroflexaceae bacterium
GGGCAACCCCCCATGCGCATTAAGCTAAGCGGTTTACCGCTTTGCAAAGCGGGGGATTGGGGGTTACAAACCCCCGAAAAATGCTTTTGTTTTGGTTTTTTTGCGGCGAAGCCGCAAAAAAACCAAAACAAAAAGGGGTTTGGGGCTGCGCCCCAAAGGTTTGGGGGATGCAATCCCCCAAAAATATCCTTTTTTCTTCTTTTTTCGCGGCTTCGCCGCGAAAAAAGAAGAAAAAAACAGGTCTGGGGCTGCGCCCCAAAGCCATGAAACCGTTAAGTTGACGCCTATGGGGGCAACCCCCGAGAGACGATTGTATGCAAAAACACATTCAACTTTCATGTCCATCTTGTAGTAGCAAGTTGCAGGTTCCTGCGCACATAACATCTTTTGCCTGTGCGCAGTGTGGGAGTGCGCTGGTGGTGCGGTGGACGGGTGGAATTGTCTATCTGGAACAAGAGCCTGCGCAGGCGGCGGAATCATCTGCTGCTTCTGTTGTGATGGAGCAAGCACCTGCGCAGGAAATGGGAGGGGCGAACGCACTATCAAAGCAGGAGAAGCTTGCGCGGTTGCGTGCGCAGGTGGCGCAGGTGGCGCGTGAGATGGAGGAGCTTGAGCAGACCGCTCATTTTGCCGGGATGAAAGGCAAGCAAGCGGGGATAGTGCTGTTTGTGCTGTGTGGTATAGGATCGGTGGTTGCGGCAGTTGTGGCGCAGGTCAGCGACGTTTCCTCCCTATGGATGGGTATATTGGGGATGTCGGTGGTTATCGGGGCGGTAGGGATTATTGCGTATGGTGATGGCAAACGCACGTTGAACGAAGCACGGGAACGTCATCAGCAGAGGTTGCAGGAACTTGCAGAGTTGAAGCAGGCAGGCGAGGCGGAAATAGAGCGGTTGTCGTGAAGGCAGGAAGGAGCACGCGTTATGCCCTATGCAACGTTTACGCTTCAGGAAATCAAAGCACGTTTTGGGCTGAAGATTGAGGAAAAGACCGATCTTTTTTCGGCGATACCCGAAGCAATGGTTGGTGCGGCTTTGCAAGAGATGTTGCGCGATTATGTGCCGCTTGCGCTTGCAGTCAACACAGAAAAGGCCCGTTCGGAGCTTATTGTCGTGCCGGTTTTGACTGAACTCTGGAAACGTATGGATCGGCGCATCAGTCTTTTCTCCGGTTCAGATTTCACGGTGGATGCGGAGCAAGGGTTGAATGGGGCCTGCGATTTTCTCATCTCGCGTTCTGCGGAGCAACTGTATATTACGGCACCGGTTGTGGTGCTGGTCGAAGCAAAAAACGAAAGTATCAAGGCAGGATTGGCGCAGGGAATTGCGGAAATGATAGCAGCCCGTTTGTTTAATGAGCAGCAGGGCAATGCTATTGCAACGGTGTATGGAGGCGTGACGACTGGCAGCATCTGGAAATTTCTCAAGCTGGCAGGAGATACCGCATTTATTGATGTGCTCGAATATCATATCAGTCAGCCAGGTAAGATATTGGGCATATTGATGCATATGGTTTCCACACCAGAGTAATTGTCGGCTCAGGGGGTGTTCTGATAGGGCGCGGTTATCCCGTTGAGCGCACCGAGTAGACGGGCCAGGTTGTCCAGGTAATACCGTTGACGATCAATCACGAGCAGCGTATCGGTAAGCAGCATGAAATGCCAGTTTTCGCCATTGGTCACACAGCCGGCGATGTGCTTGACCGGGGTTTGCGCTCGTTCATTAAACAGTCTGGCTCCGACCATCTGGGCAGCACATTGCCCAAACCCGGGGCTTCGATGTCGTGTTTTTTGGCTTCGACAATCGTGATAATTGGTGTTTGCAGGAAGGGGAGCGGTGGGGTTTTGCTCAGGATAAAATCGCATTCACCGGTCAACCCTTTTTCCGCGTCAACATCAAGCCGCTGACCGGAGTAGATAGCGAGCGGCATGCTGCTCTGTTCAACCCATGCGGTGAGGATTGGAGCGACCAGAAACTCGGAGCGGGCTTTTTCGCTGCCCAGGGCAAAAGGCATGGTGCGTTCAAGCCATTCTGAGAGCCAGGCTGGTGGTTCGACAGGTTCAATCGCTGTGAGCAGTGGACGCTGGGCTATCGTCAGGCTGAAAACGCTGGATACTTCTTGCAGGGTATAATCGCTGTAGATTATCGTTTTTTGCCTCCTCTGTAGCTGTACCATTACTGTTGGTAAAGTCTGGGCAGGGACTCACGCAAAGGCGCAAAGACGCAAGTGAACAGTTATCTGCTTCCCATTGTACCATCTCTTTCCCTCTTATGTTATAATGACCTGCGATTATGGTTACGATCGGATGGCGTACAGCTACCCATTGCATCCTGCCTATCAGGTATTGTGGGGAAGGGTACGCCTATTTCCTTTGGAAGGAGATATCTATGAAATATCCTGGAAAACATGCTTTTTTGATAGTGCTGGCTTTTATCATCATGTTGTTTGTGCTCCCTTCTGCCAGTTTTGCTCCTGGCAAAGTATTTGCGCAGGACACACCTCCGTCACAGAATGTTGCGCCAAAGGTGGGTTTGCCAGGGACCGAGTTTGCTTTTTATGCGTCTGGTTTCGATGGCAATGAACGAGTTGGGTACTGGTTCAATGCGCCAGATGGGACTGTTTATGGCGATGACGAGGACTTTGTCGTCTATGCATACAATGGGCGTGCCGATTGGAGCTGGCAGGTGCCAGCCGACGCCCCACAAGGCTACTGGGCAGCGGTGGCGCATGGGGTGAAGAGCGAGAAGCAGCGCATTGTGCATTTTCAGGTTGGCGACCCGGCCGTTGTGCAGCCAGCCCCACAACCCTCTTCTGGACAAACGGGCGATGAAGGGGCAGCCCAACCTGGACAAACCGCTCCTGCTGAACCTTCGTCTGGCGTTGAGCCAACCTCCGGTTTTGCCAGTGAAACGTTTGCCTTCTATGCGACAGGTTTTGGTGGCAATGAGCAAATTGGCTTCTGGTTCAACGACCCGAATAAAGAGGTTCATGGCGATCCTGGGAAGCATGTGGTGAGCGACGAATATGGCTATGTCGATTGGGAATGGACAGCACCGGATGTGGCACGCCCTGGTATCTGGGAAGCGGTCGCGCAGGGTTGGACGACCGGGCATCAGGTAGTTATTCCTTTTACGATTATTGATCCGAATAATCCCCAGGCAAGTGACCCTGCTTCGTCTGCACAACCTGGAACTGGTCAGGATGAGCCACTCCAACCCTCGCCCAACATGCCTCCCAACTCAGCCGATGTGGCTGTGGAACCACTGGTAGGTGTTTCTGGTGCGCAGTTTGCTTTTTCTGCCGGTGGCTATCCGCCGCGTGAGACGATTTATTATCGCGTGGTTGCTCCCGATGGAACGCTCTATGAAGCCAGTAAGTATGAGGCTATGACGAATGAAGAAGGAACGGCGTACTGGGATTGGAAATCGCCCGATGATGCGCTAGATGGTATCTGGCAAATGAAGATCGTTGGGGATACGGTGTTGCTTGAGCATACTATTTATTTTGAAATCCGTTCTCCTGATGAATTTTCAACGGCTGTTCCTGGAGATATAGCAGTTGACCCGATTGTGGGTTCGCCTGGCACGCGTTTTTTCTTCTATGCGACCGGCTATCCGCCGGGCGAGACCGTTTACTATTGGGCGATTGACCCACAAGGTCAGAAATATGAATCACACAAATACGATACTCTTTCAAATGAAGAGGGACGTGCCGACTGGAACTGGCGGGTGCCAGAGGATGCAATGGGAGGTACCTGGACGATGGTTGCGCAGGGCGATAAAAGCAAAATCCAGCGGCAGATATCATTTGAGGTGTATGAATAGTGTTGAGAGGAGCGATTATGATACGTTATTCCCGTGTCTTCAGCATGCTTGTCATTGCGGTGATACTCACGCTACAATATATTGTTCCTGTTGCTCCTGCGGTGATGGCCCAGGAACCGTCGAAAGGAGTGCAACCATCGAAGGGGCCGGCTGGCACCGAGTTTGCCTTCTTTGCAACAGGTTTTGAAGATAAGGAAAAACTTGGCTACTGGTTTCATGCTCCTGATGGGACGCTCTATCAGGATAATGAAAATTATCGCGTTCGTGCCTATGAGGGCCGCGTAGACTGGACATGGCGGGTGCCGCATAATGCGATGACGGGTACCTGGACGGCCGTTATTGAAGGTATTCGTAGCAAGAATCAGGTGACGATTAGCTTTGACGTCATTGCGTATGCCCCCGAGGCAGCCACTGTCCAGGAAGAGCCGGTTAGCAGTGTGGTGGAACAAAATGCTTCGCCGGGTGAAGGTCCGCCGGGTACCCGGTTTTCTTTCTATGCCCACGGCTTCAAGGAGAGTGAACAGGTTGCCTACTGGTTTACTGATCCTGCGGGCACGATTGTCAGTGAAGAGCCAGATAATATTATTCATTCGCATAATGGTCGCGTGGACTGGAGCTGGCAGTCACCATCAGATGCAATGTCTGGTACGTGGAGTGCAACCGTGCATGGGCGCGAAAGCGGGGTGCAACGGGTGGTCTATTTTGACATCTATCTGCCGCCAGGAGTTACGCCTACCGTTACGGCGAGCGATGAGCCGCCGCGTTCGACAGAAACGGCCGTTTCGCCGCTGGTGGGTGAGGCGGGGACGGAATTTGCCTTCTTTGCCCGTGGATTTGACCATCTTGAGAAGGTTGGCTACTGGTTCAACGCACCGGATGGTACGGTCTATGAAAACAAACACTCGTATGTTGCGATAGCGAACAATGACCGGGCGGATTGGAACTGGACTTCGCCAGAGAACGCGCCCAAAGGTATCTGGACAGTGGTTGCAAGAGGCGCAACCAGTAAGACCGAACGGACCATCCAGTTTGAAATTGGGAATCCGAATAACCCGACTATTGGGGCAAACGCACCGTCGGCATCCAATACAACCAGAACGAACTCACCGGATGTTGCGGTAGAACCGGCACAGGCGCATCCTGGTGCGCGGTTTGCATTTTCGGCGGCTGGCTTTCCACCGGGGGAAACTATCTCATTCTGGGCAACAGACCCGCTTGGTCAACGCTATGAGGATAGCGAGTATGTTATCAAGTCGAATGAGGAGGGTGTGGCTTATTGGGATTGGAAAACGCCGGATGATGCCATCAGTGGTACATGGTCTATGATTGCCAGAGGTGACGAGGGCTTCCAACAGGTCATCTATTTTGAGGTCTATGATCCGAATGCCGGGCAATCCGATGAAGCGGCCATGCCGCCGGTGGAAGAGATGCTCAACCTGCCGCATGGCGTGAATTCGCCGTATGTTGCGGTGGATCCACTGATTGCCGGGCCGGGTGAACGGTTCTCGTTTTCTGCGCAGAGTTTTCCCCACCGTGCCAAAGTTATTTTCTGGGCGATTGATCCCGCTGGCGAAGTTCATGATAACGATGATTATACGCTACGGGCCAATAAAGAGGGAACGGCCTATTGGAATTGGAAAAGTCCTGTGGATGCGGTAGAGGGTGTCTGGGAAATGCATGCCGCCCACAATATCAGCGATTTTGAGCAGGTTGTCTATTTTGAAATTGGTGACTCGGAGAAAACGCCGTCGGTTACGTTTTATGCGCCCCAGGCGCAAGAGCAGCCTGCGCAAGAGCAGCCTGCGCAAGAGCAGCCTGCGCAAGAGCAGCCTGTGCAAGAGCAGCCTGCGCAAGAGCAGCAACCTGTTGAACTCCCAACAAATTCGCCGGATGTTGCGGTTGAGCCGCTTTCTGATTATGCCGGTGCCCGTTTTGCGTTCAAGGCGGCCGGGTATCCTGCCCGTGAGACGGTGTATTATTGGGCAGTTGACCCGGCTGGTCAGAAGTACGAGAAGAGCGAATATAGCGTGATGAGTAATGAGGAGGGGGTTGCTTACTGGAATTGGAAGACGCCCGATGAAGCCACACCGGGTGTCTGGCAGATGCATGTGGTTGGCGATAAAAGCCCGCTGGAGCATGTTATCTATTTTGAAGTGCTGGACCGCACGGCCGCAGAGACAGGTAATACTGAGCCTTCCGTCCAGCCGACGGCAGCGGTCAATGCGGAGGCTGATGCCCAGTCTGCCGACCAGTCGCAGGCAAGCGATGGCACGTTGCCCACCAATTCATCCCAGGTAGCCGTTGAACCGCGCTCCGATGTCATTGGAGCCAGATTTCATTTCAAGGCCGGGGGGTATCCGCCGCGTGAGAAGGTCCATTTCTGGGTTGTTGACCCTGAAGGTCAGGAGTATCGCAAACATAAATACGAGGTAAAATCTGATGAGGCTGGTGTGGCGTATTGGAACTGGAAGACGCCGGATGAGGATATAGTGCCGGGTATCTGGGCCATGCATGCGCTTGGTGATAAGAGTCTGGTGAAACACGTCATCTATTTCCAGGTGGTCGATCCGTCGGCGCCGGCGGAGAGTAGTGCGGCACCGCCTGCATCAAACACGCAGCCGACGGCCCCCCCCCAACCAGCAGCGGGTTCAGCTTCGGCTGGTGGATCGCTTGATATTGCTGTAGACCCGCCCGGCGGCATGGCTGGCGACCGCTTTGCCTTTTTTGCCACCGGCTATCCATCCAGAGAGAAGGTGTATTATTGGGCCGTTGCGCCGGATGGCACGAAGTACGATAACTCCAAATATGAAACGCTCTCGAATATGGAGGGGCGTGCGGACTGGACCTGGAAAACGCCCGAAGATGCGCAGCCGGGTATCTGGACGATGTATGCGCTGGGCGACAAGAGCCGGTTGCAGTGGCAGATTTCGTTTGAGATATATCCGTAAATACCGGCGGCGAGTGATGTGTGTTGAGTGATGAGTGATAAGTGATGCGCTCTATCGCGCCAGTTTTCTCAACTATTCACCCGCACATGGTAGAAAAGCGGTTTCTATTGGCGGTTAAGGAGGAATCTCCATGTATTTCGTAGGGTATTTGCGCAACGTGTTGGTCCTGATGGTCACGTTCATGTTGTTGTCTGGCGTCATGGTGATGACTGGAGGTTCTCTGTACGCTCAGCAGCCTGAAACGAATGTCTTGCCCGCCGCAGGGTTACCCGGTACGATGTTTTCGTTTTATGCGACGGGTTTCGATGGGGAAGAACCGGTCGTCTACTGGTTTAATTCGACGGATGGGAGTGTCTATGGTGATCCGGCTCGCTATGTTACCTACAGTTACCAGGGGCGTGCGGACTGGACATGGCGTGCTCCTGATAATGCAACGCCGGGTATCTGGGTGGCGGTGGTGCAGAGCAACCGCGATGCTCACCGGCAAAACTTCCAGCAAACGATATCGTTTGAGATATTGCCAGCGGAACAGCCGCCGGCGGATAGCTCCGCGGAGCAGCCTTTTCCAGAACCGTCGGCCGATTCTCCTGGTGCAGCCGTTGAGCCTGCGGAAGGGCCTCCAAGTACGCGGTTTTCGTTTTACGCGACCGATTTCAAGGATAATGAAAAGGTGGCTTACTGGTTCAATGCGCCAGATGGTCAGGTCTATGGCGATGCGTATGACTATGTGGTGCATGCCTACAATGGGCGAGCCGATTGGCGTTGGACGGCACCGGGCGATGCCCAGTCCGGTCTCTGGAGTGTCGTTGCGACCGGCATGAAGAGTGGGGTCAGGCGCATTATCGAGTTTCGCATTGTAGATTTTTCGACCGGCTATATCCCGACCAATTCGCCGGGTGTTGCGGTGGATCCTGCCTGGGGAGTACCAGGCGACCGCTTTGCATTCTCGGCGGATGGCTTTTTGCCGCGTGAGATGGTGTACTTCTGGGCAACCGATCCGATGGGTGTGCAGTATCGCAAGCGCAAATACAGGGTGAAGCCCAATGAAGCAGGGGTGGCTTACTGGAACTGGAAAACGCCGGAGGATGCGATGCGTGGTGTCTGGAGTATGAATGTGATGGGGCAGGAGAGTCAGGTGCAGAAGATTATCTATTTCGAGGTCCGTTAGGGGTTCAGGGTTCAGGGGTTCAGGGTTCAGGGTTCATCTTCCTGCGAGCGTCTATCCGTTTCTTTCGCGGCAAAACCCGCCCGTCTGCTGCCCGGTGGAAGCATCTCCTGGCGGGAGATCCAGCGGCTAAAAGCCGTGGCTACGGTATCTCGCGACCGCTTTGCAAAGCGGTTGATGAAAAAGTCTACCTATGCGATCCCCCGCCAAGGACTCTGATGGTAAACCCCATCTCCTGTCCGGACCTTTGCGGCTTTGCGCCTTTGCGCGAGGCCCTGCCCGGACTTTACCAACAGAGTCGCCAGGGGAGTCAGGAGTCTGGGAGCAGGCGGTTTTTCCCATAGGAAGCGCGAGAGAACAGTGTTCTCGCACACCCCGATTTCAATGGAGGGGTTGTTGCGGTTGCGGCTTTGCCGCAACCGCAACAACCCCTCCAAAATAGCCTCTCGCCAGAGACTTTGAAAAAAGCTGTATAATTGGGCCATCGGAAATACGAGGTTGTATCTGTTCAGGAAGAAGACTAGTCAATGGAGATGAAAGTATGAATAGTTTTGGTGCGCGTTCAACGTTACGGACTTCGGTTGGCGAGTTTGAGATTTTTCGCCTTGATGCGCTTGAAAAAGAGGGTTTGCAAATCAGTCGTCTGCCCTTCTCGTTGCGGGTGTTGTTAGAAAATTTGCTGCGCAACGAAGATGGGCAGTCTGTTTCTGCGGATGATATTCGCTTTCTGGCAAACTGGCAGGCAAAGGCTGCTCCCGACCGTGAGATTGCGTTTCGGCCGGCGCGGGTGTTGTTGCAGGATTTTACCGGTGTGCCGGCGATTGTGGACCTGGCGGCGATGCGTGATGCAATGGCGGCGATGGGCGGCAATCCTGCGCTTATCAACCCGCTGCAACCGGCGGAACTGGTGATTGACCATTCGGTACAGATTGACGCGTTCGGCAGCGATGATGCGCTGATGTACAATGCGGAAATAGAGTTTCAGCGCAATCGTGAGCGGTATGCGTTCTTGCGTTGGGGGCAGGATGCCTTCCAGAATTTCAAGGTTGTGCCGCCTGATACGGGAATTGTGCATCAGGTCAATCTTGAGTATCTGGCCCGCGTGGTCTTTACCACGGATGGTGAGGCAAAGCAGGCATATCCGGATACGCTGGTGGGCACCGACTCGCATACCACAATGATCAATGGCCTGGGGGTACTGGGCTGGGGGGTTGGCGGTATCGAGGCGGAAGCGGCGATGCTGGGGCAACCCATCTCGATGTTGATTCCGCAGGTGGTCGGCTTCCGTCTGACGGGAGAGTTGCGCGAGGGGGCGACCGCCACCGACCTGGTGTTGACGGTAACGCAGATGCTGCGTCAGAAGGGTGTGGTGGGCAAGTTTGTCGAGTTTTATGGTCCTGGACTGGCAAATCTGCCGCTGGCTGACCGTGCAACGATTGCAAATATGGCTCCGGAGTATGGGGCGACCTGTGGTATTTTCCCGGTGGATGCGGAGACCATTCGCTATCTGTCGTTCAGTGGCCGTGCGCCGGAGCAGGTTGAGCTGGTTGAAACGTATATGAAGGAGCAGGGGCTTTTCCATACGGCCGAATCGCCAGAAGCTGAGTATACTGATACGCTGGAACTGGACCTGAGCACGGTGGAGCCAAGTGTGGCTGGCCCACGCCGTCCGCAGGACCGGCTGGTGCTGTCGGAGATTAAGCCCAATTTCCATCAGGCAGTTGCCACGATGACGCAATCGTCTGGCTCACCGGTGCAGCAGGAGGTGGTAGATTTCGCGGCCGGGCCGTCAACTGCAAAGCTGACGCTGAACAATGAAGCGCATACGTTGCACCACGGTTCGGTGGTGATTGCCTCTATTACCAGTTGTACCAATACCTCCAACCCTTCAGTGATGATTGCGGCTGGCCTGGTTGCCAAGAAAGCGGCTGAACGTGGGTTCTACACCCGCCCGTGGGTGAAAACCTCGCTTGCGCCTGGCTCCAAAGTGGTGACGGAGTATCTCAATCAGGCTGGTCTGATTCCCTCCCTCAACCAGCAACGCTTCAACATTGTGGGCTATGGTTGTACCACCTGTATTGGCAATAGTGGCCCGCTTATTCCAGAGGTCTCAACGGCGATTGAAGAGGGTGATCTGGTCGTTGCTTCGGTGCTGTCGGGCAACCGCAACTTTGAGGGCCGTGTGCATGCCGAGGTGCGGGCCAACTATCTGATGTCGCCACCGCTGGTGGTGGCGTATGCGCTGGCGGGTCGTATTGATATTGACCTGAACACGGAGCCGCTGGGCAATGATAGCCAGGGCAACCCGGTCTATTTGCGCGATATCTGGCCCACGCGCCACGAGGTGCAGCAGCTTGTGGAGTCTTCGGTGCAGTCGGATATGTTCAAGCAGGTGTACGCGGAAGTCTTCAAGGGGGATGCGCACTGGAATTCGCTGGATGTGCCCACCGGCGATTTGTTCGTCTGGGATGAGCAGTCAACCTATGTGCGCAAGGCTCCCTACTTTGAGGATATGCCGCGCGAAGCACCGGAAACGGTGCAGGATATCCAGCA
>CAYFVX010000066.1:0-10485 GCA_964346425.1 uncultured Chloroflexaceae bacterium
CTCTCTGTGCCTCCGTGTCTCCGTGGTGAAAAGAAACTATTCATCCGAACCTGGTGTTACTTGTGGGAGTGTGTGGGAACCAGGTTCCCCATGCCCATGAAGTTACCAGGATTTCGCGCAAATAAGTGCCACCATGCCTTTCTGATGCGGCGCAACGCACGCATCCCTGCGAGTTTGTGGGGCTTCAGCCCCACAAAACCGCCTTTTTTGTGGGGGGTGTTGGTTTTTCGACTTCGTCGAAAAACCAACACCCCCCACTCCAATCAGGTTTGCGGCACGCCGCAAAAGAGCAAACGGTCGCGTATTTGCGCGAAAATACGGAAGTTAAGCAGCTTTGCGCTTGCAAGCGGGAGCTTGCAGTGGGGTGAACGCCACTGAGCAGATAGCGTACTATGCATTGACACAGTTCAGAACGTTCATTACAATAAAATGGAAGGAGATTTGCCAGCCAGCAAAATCCCTCGCTCTATTTTTTGCCCTTGCTGTTAAAATTATTGAGTACAAAAGACCTGCTTATGAAACATCTCTCTCGTCCTCTCAAAATCTCCATTGGTCTCTCACTTCTTACACTCTTCCTGTTTGGATTGCATGTCTGGCATTATATGCCATTTATGATAGATGATGCATTTATTTCTTTCCGCTATGCCCAGCGATTGGTTGATGGGCATGGTCTGACATGGAATGATGGCGAGCGTGTGGAGGGGTATTCTAATTTGTTGTGGGTCCTGGTAGTGGCGTTGCCCGCATGGTTTGGCGCAGATATTGTGCTGAGTGCTCGTGTGCTCGGGTTTCTGGGGATGAGTGCGGCCATGCTGTCTGTTCTTTATCTCTATTATCCACGAACGGTGAAAGGGGCACTGCCAGCTTTGACGGGGATGTTATCGCTGGCAGCAACGTCGGCAATGGCAGCGTGGGCTATTGGTGGGTTGGAACAGCCGTTGGTTGCGGCGTTGCTGGCATGGGGAGTGGTGTTGTGCTATCCACTGGTTGAGCAACCGACGGTTTCTTTGCGTGCGGTCTGGTTGCCGGGTTTGCTTCTGGCTTTGCTTTGTCTGACCCGTCCGGAAGGGATAATGGTTGCTGGTTCGGTTGCTTTTGGGCTGGTGCTGGTGCGTGGGGTCTCGTGGCAAACATTCTGGTTGGCAGCAGGGTTGATGCTGCTGCCGGTTGCGTTTTTTCTGGCGCATCTTGGGTTTCGCCTTTGGTATTATGGTGAATGGGTGCCGAATACGGCACTGGTGAAGATATCAGGTTCGTTGACCTATATGAAAGAAGGGAAAAAGTATGTTTTCCACGCCTTGAAAGTGCATTTTCCACTCTATCTGCTGGCAGCGGGGTCTCTTTTGCTCAGTATCAAACATCGCCAGTGGCGGTGGCCGGTGTTTCTGACCGTACCGCTAGTTATCTGGCTCACTTATCTGGGGTTTGTGGGGGGCGATATTTTTCCTGCGTGGCGGCGATTTATCCCTGCGCTTATTTTGATGAGTTTGCTGGCTGCGCATGGGGTGAAACTTTTGCAGGATACCCTGCCAGAGCGACTAATGCATGTTCAAGCAGGGGTTGTGGTTGTCGTGCTTGCAACGCTTGCAACGCTGCAATTTTTCGATTCAAACAGTACGCGCGTGCCGCTGGAAGCGTGGGTGTGGCATGGAAAACCCGTGGGGAAAATGCTCAAGCAAACATTCGGCGAGGAAGAGCCATTGATGGCAGTGGATTCGGCTGGCTGTTTGCCCTACTGGTCAGAGTTACCGGCGCTGGATATGCTTGGATTGAATGATTATTTTATTCCCCGTCATCCTCCCAAGACATTTGGCGAGGGAAATATCGGCCATGAGCTTGGGCATGGCTCGTATGTGCTGCGACGTGAGCCTGATTTCATTATTTTTAATTTTCCGCGGGGTGAGAAGTGGGCCCACTTTTTGAGCGGGAAGCAGATGCAACAACAAGATGTGTTTTTTGAGGAATACGAGTATGTGCGATTTCAGATAACGGAACCCTATACCTTCCAATCGGGTCTCTGGATACGACGTGAGAGTGATACGATTGGTATTGAGCGTGAGCAAGATGGTTCGCGCATTGTTGTGCCGTCCTATTTGCTGACTTCGTTTACAGAACATACCGAGCCAGTGGTGCAGGTCAATGGTCAACAAGAGCCTGTGCGTGTTTTTTCCGCTGATGAACGTATTGGTATTGAAAACCTTGAACTTGGACCAGGTCAATGGAGGGTCTCTGTGAAATCTGCTGTTTCGCCTGCCCTGCAAACGACTGTTTACGATGCAAGAAGCCAGGAAATTTTGAGTGAGGGAAGCCCGCTGGAAACGTTTGTGTTGCATGAAAATCAGGATACAGAGGTGGATATTGCGATAGAGTTTCAGGGAAGAGGTATGGGGACAATTAAGGAACTTGTGCTTAAAAAGATATCTCATTTGTGATAGCATGAAAGCAGGGACGGTATCGTCAAGAGCTTTTGTGATGCAAGCGTAGCTTGCTGCGGCGAGAATGCGGTTTTCTGTATTCTCGTTCTTTATTACGAACAGGCAGGTTTGTTATGCATACTATTTCGCATTTAGGTGGCGTTGTTTGTGCTACGCTGACACCGTTTGTCAGCGAGAATGGGCCGGTAGACAATGAGTGGATTCCGCGACATTTGCGTTTTCTGGAAAGCCGCGGCGTTCATGGGGTGTTGACGCTTGGTACGACGGGTGAAGGGCTGTCGCTGTCTATGGAGGAGCGAAAACAGGTCATTGATCTGGTGATGAAGCATCGCGGGGGGCTGTTTGTTCTGGCCGGGACGGGCTGTACTGCCTTGCCTGAAACAATTGCGTTGAGCCAGTATGCGGTTGAGCAAGGGGTGGATGCTGTTTTGATTGTTCCGCCGTTTTATTTTACTCCGCCAAGTGATAGGGGGTTACTACATTATTATCGGACAGTATGCGATGCGTTGCCAGCAGAAACACGGGTACTGCTCTATCATATTCCGGCGGTGACTGGCGTACCGATAACCCCTGCGGTGATAGAAGGGTTGCTGTATAGTCACGTCGGGCAGTTTTTTGGGATTAAGGATAGTAGTGGAGATGCAGTGCATACGGCCGAGCTGGTGCGTCGCTATCCTGATTTGCATATTTATAGTGGCAGCGATTCCCAGGTGGCGAATTCGCTACAAGCCGGGGTGTTCGGGGTTATTTCGGCTTTTTCCAATGTGTGGCCTGAGCGTGTGCGTGCGGTGTTTGATGCTCATCATGATGGGGGGGATATTGAGGCTGCACAAGCACGGCTTTCAGCGGTGCGCGGGCTGGTTGTTCCGCCAAGCCCAACACCGCCGGCTTTGAAAGCTCTGCTGCCCTGGGTCAGCGATTTGCCACTCACGAGTGTGCGTTTGCCGCTGGCAAATTTGCACGAGGAAGAGGCGGCAAAGTTGTGCGTGGCTTTTGACAATCTGGGATAGACGGCAACGGCGGTTTATTCCATCCAGGAGAATATACACATGATTCAACACCGGATATTGCACCGGCTTATTCTGGGAGTAGCAATGCTCCTACTGGTGCCTGGTATTATTCAGGCATTTGCCGAGAGTGAGAGTTCGTCCTATGTGTCTGTCACTCATTCAGCATCAACTACTCAGACAACAGGTATTCCTGTGTTTGGGTATGAGACCTACACCAATTATTTGAATAATGAGGCAGTACGCCAGCAAGCCGAAACGCTGGGCGGTTCGTGGGTGCGTTTGAATACTCCGAGCTGGCGTGATTTGCAATCGAGCGAGGATACGGCAGTTGAGGATTGGCATTGGGAAAAGCTGGCTGCTTTTGAGCGTGAGCTTGAGGTGGCAAATGATCTGGGTTTGACGCCGATGGTGATTGCGGATGATTTTCCTGACTGGGCGGTGAAACCATACGTCAACCCATATACCAATCAAGAAGAGCTTGTGCCCTGTGCTGCATTGCAAGAGGAGTATTTTGATGAGTATGCGGTGTATTTGCGTGAGTTGGTCAAGCGATATAAGGATCCGCCCTACAATGTGAAATATTGGGAGCTTGGGAATGAAGTTGATGTTGATCCGCGTTTGATGTCGAGAGAGTTGCAGGATCTTTTCGGGTGCTGGGGGCATATTGAGGATGAGTATTACGGCGGACGGCACTATGGGAATATGTTGCAGGTGGTTTATCCGGTTATTAAGGATGCCGACCCCGAAGCCCAGGTGATTATCGGGGGGTTGTTGTTGGATCGTGCTAATACAAATATTCAAGGGCGAGGCAAGCCGGAGAGGTTTCTGGAGGGTATCCTGGAAGCCGGAGCCGGGGATAGTTTTGATTTTGTGGCGTTTCATTCGTATCCGTGGTATAGCTGGGAGAATGGACGTACCGAAGATGTTGATTTGACTGATTACCGCTGGTCGAAGTGGGGCGGTATGACCATTGGGAAGGTCCGGTATCTGCGCTCGATTATGGAGCAGTATGAGGTGGATAAGCCGCTGTTTTTGAATGAGGCGGCATTGTTGTTTTGGGGTGGGACGGCTTCGGATGAGTTTTTGCAGACACAGGCGGACCATCTGGTGCGTGTTCTTTTGCGGGCGATGTCTGAGGATGTGCAGATGTATTCGTGGTATACCTTGCATAAGTCGGGCTGGAATGAGTCCGGGTTGTTGAATGCAGATGATAGTATACGGCCGGCTTATCGTGCCTATCAGCATCTTATTGAAAAGACCAGTCAGCTTGGTATGCCAGAGGCTACTTCTGATTATGGAGAGGCTATTGAGGCGTATCGGTTTCGTCAGGGGCAGGATGTGCTGGATATTTTCTGGTCGCGGGATGCAACCAGGGATAATGTGGAGATTGCAAAGGTTGCGTTTCTTGAGGCTTTTACCCGTAATGGGGCAGCATTTATGCCGGAGGAGACAGCCACGCGTTTTCTTATCCCGACCTGGGTTGAGCCGGTGTATGTCCACCGCAAGCCACAATCTTCAAGCCCTGCGCCAGTAGTTTCTGCGGTTGAGCCTTCCAGTATGCAAAATACTGCACAGGTTGAGATTGTGCTTGAAGGTGAGCATTTTGCGGCTGGCGATAACGTCTGGTTGGAGCGTGTGGTGTCCGAGGGGGCAAGGAGTTATCAGCTTGAGCAGGTTTCATTCGTTGGTGCAGATCAGTTGAAGGCAACTGTGCCGGCGATGTTGCCCCCCGGTAGCTATGATGTGGTGGTTGAGAATTCAGATGGATGGGTGGGGGCACTGGCAAATGGGGTTACTATCAAGGCTTTTTCGCCAAAGATAGATGACATTCGTCCGCACATCGGACGCGCAGATTTGCCCAATACGGTGCATGTCTATGGTTCGCATTTTGCGCAGGATATCACGGTCCATCTGGGAGAAGAGGCATTGCCTGCTGAGTCGGTCAGTGTTATCAATGATGGACATTTGCGGGTGACTCTTCCGCCAACGAGCACCGAGAAGACTATGCAGTACCCGCTCAAAGTTGTCAATCCGGATACGACAAGCGACACGATGCGGGAGGCGTTTACTTTGCTGGCCCCGACAGATGTTGATTTGTATGGGTATCGCTATCAGTTGTGGACTGATCCTATTATGCCGCATGTGAATGAGGAGGTTCGGGTAGGACTGGTGGTCTATCAGGCAGGCGAAAACGTGACAAATCGAAGTACGAAGGTTCGTTTTTCTCTTGATGATGGAGAGGATGGCTCCAATCAGCTTGGGGAACCGGCGTTGACGTTGCCAGAAACTTCTGGGGCCGTGCATTCTCCTGATGTGGGGTGGACCCAGTTGGTTAGTGGTGTGCAGAAGGTCTGTGCGTCTATTGATGAGGAGGATGCAATCGCGGAAGTTTCGGAAAGCAATAATCGTATTTGTCGTGAGGTGCAGGTTTTGTCTCCTGCGCTGGATCAGCAGGCTCCGCTCATTGAGCGTTTGACGATTAACAACAGTGAGGAGACAAGCACAAACCAGACAGAGGTGACACTCCAGGTTGAGGCGACTGATACTATTACTGATGGTTCGCTGGTTTCTACGGAGGGTGTCGCCGGGCTGCTTTTCCAGGAGTATGAGTATAGTTTTGGCAATGGGCAATGGGTGCCGGTGCAGTGGTCCGAGTGGATAACTGATACTGAACGAACGTCTTTTTCCTGGCAATTGTTACCTTTTGCGGGAAAGAAATATATCCAGGTCTGGGCGGTTGATCACGCGGGAAATATTTCGTTGCCCGCTTCGGCAGCCGTGACGTATACGACAGATGGTTCTGAGCCACCAGAAGACCCGCCAGGCGAGCCTTCGTCGCGGACGATACCCCAAAGAAACCTCCTTTGGCTTTGATGCCAGAGGGGGGTATGCAGAAGTTGTATTTGCCAGTCGTGCAGAGGTGATGGTCTATGGGGGTGTTTTGCGGCTTTGCCACAAAATACCCGCATATGCAGAGAGTGAGTGGTGTTTTTTTGGGGTGGTTACGCTGCCCCAAAAACACCACTCAGACAATTGACAATTCCCTCTGCGGTGGTATACTGAACAGCGGTCCTATCGGGTTATGCATTCAGGGCTTTCATGCAAAGAAGCACCGGCCCGTAGCAATGCTGTCATTGCTCCTTCCTGACCTCCAGGCATGATTCCGGATGTCGCCAGGGATGTTGTGTGGTGTCTCTTCTGGGTGAAGAGCGGCAAGAGTCTCTGTCAAAGAGTCCTGACTTTGTGCTATAATATAACTGTGTTACTTTTTATACACTCCCATCTGAACTTTTTGTATGTAATGGTATTCTGCTCAAGAATGCTTGAGTAGGTGCAGGTGGACGTATGCGCTCAGTATGCGTACAATTTCCCCCAAAAACACAAAGGCCCCCGGAGGTTCACTATGCGTTATCTTCTTGATCAACAGTCTTATCAGGAAATGAAATCGAAAGAAGAGCATCCGCGTGACTGTTATGTTCGTGGACATGAGTATTGCCATCATCTGTATGTTGATGGTGTGAAGTATGTTGTTGCACGAGCATTGTATGAGTGCGTGGAAGAAGCGAAAAAGAAAGAAGATGAAGATGCGCTGCTTCACTTGATGTTCCATAAGGAAGATATGGAAAAACTCCTCGCTGAGGAGCGAAAAAAAGGCTCTGATATTCGCTCTATGCGTTTGCTTGGCGATGCTCCTCCTGATGAGGGGGATGCTATGCCTACTGCGAAAAACTCGTATTTTCCGCCTGTGCCCACGACGCTGGAAGAAACCAGTCTGAACGTGACGTTTGTGACCGAGCAGTTGTTGCGGATTATCTATAATTATGGTCGCGTTACGGGGGCAGAGTTGGCAAACCTTATCAAGTTGAATTATGGTATTCTCGATCCTATTCTGGCGCAGTTGCGTGATCAGGAGGTGCTGGATATTGGTGGGCAGCGTGGCTATGGTGATATCAACTATGAGTATATTTTGACGCCACGCGGAACCAATCTGGCAAATGATGCGCTGGTGAAGACGTCTTACTATGGGCCTGCGCCGGTGCCGCTCGAAGATTGGATCAAGTCGGTGAAGGCGCAGACGATTAAGAATGTGCAAGTCACACGGCGGAGTATTCGGCGGGCATTCGGTGATTTGATTATTGATGAGTCTATTTTGAATATGGTGGGGCCTGCGGTGAATTCCGGCACTTCAATGATGTTGTTTGGGTATCCGGGCAATGGCAAGACAAGTATTGCCGAACGTATTGCCAATTTGCTTGGTGATCCTATTTTTATCCCGCAGACCATTGAGGTAGATGGTTCGCTGATCAAGATGTATGATTCGATTGTGCATGAGATCCCAAAAGAGCCGTTGCCTGAAGGAATGGAGTATGACCGCCGCTGGATACGGATCAAGCGGCCAGTGGTTATTGTGGGTGGTGAGTTGACGCTGGAGGCATTGGACCTTATTTATAATGATAAGTCCAAGATGTATGAAGCCCCGTTTCAGATGAAGGCAAACTGTGGTATTTTTCTGGTTGACGACTTTGGTCGCCAGAAAGTCAATCCGTTCTATCTGTTGAATCGGTGGATTATTCCGCTCGAGAAGAGCTATGATTTTATTACGACGATCACTGGTCAGAAGATGCAAATTCCGTTTGATCAGTTGACGATGTTTTCGACCAATCTGGACCCGAATCAGATTGGCGATGATGCGTTGCTGCGGCGTATTAAGTATAAGTTTGAGGTAATAGACCCGACGGAGAAGCAGTGGCGCGATATCTGGAAGATTATGTGCAAGGTTCGCAAGGTGCCGTATGATGATCGCGGGTTGGATTATCTGGTTGCCAAGTGGTTTGTGCCGGAGAGTCGTCCGTTTCGGATGTGTCAACCACGCGATATTATTGACCAGATGATTGCGATAGCCAGCTACAACATGGAGAGTGTGACGCTCAATCCGGATTTGCTTGATGCTGCCTGCCTGACCTACTTCCCGGACAAAGAACAGAAGCAGTTTGGTGCCAAAGTCAAGCTGGATATGTAGGTGGAAGTGTCGGTTTTTGTGGCGGGACAGACATGGAGCGGTTGGATGCATGTTGTGCGAAAAAAGGGGCGGTAGAGTGAGAGGTGTCTGCTCTATCTCGTGTCGGCGGCTGTACGTAGAAGGAAATCCTTCTACGATGAAAGGAGTTTTTGCATGATAGGAGGGTTGGCGGTCTATCGCTCATCAATTGGAAAAAAGGCTATTATGGCTGTGACCGGAGCTATTTTGCTCGGTTTTGTTTTTATCCATATGGTGGGCAATCTGAAACTCTATATCCCTGATGGTGGGGAACACCTGAACCATTATGGTGAGTATTTGCGGGAACTAGGTGTGCCGTTGCTCATGCACGGTCAGGCATTATGGATGTTCCGCATTGTGCTACTGGCGGCTGTGGTGCTGCATGTTCTTTCGGCGTTTCAACTCTGGGCTATGGCAAATGGTGCGCGAGGCAGGGCCTATAATAAGAAGAAATCTGATCCGGTGGTTTATCTGGGAACGATGATGCGGCTGGGTGGTCTGGCGATCGGTTTGTTTATCATTGGGCATATTCTCCACCTTACGCTGGGGGTTCATCCAGATTTCGTGTATGGTGATGTCTACCATAATGTGGTAACCGGGTTTCGGAATCCCATCGTGGCGGGTCTCTATGCACTCGCAATGATCCCGCTGGGGGTGCATATCTGGCATGGGGGCTGGAGTCTGTTTCAGACGTTGGGGTTGAACAATCGCAGATGGCAGTGGTTCTGGAAGACGATTGCAGTGCTGCTGGCACTGGCTATTATGGTGGGCAATATTTCGTTTCCTACGAGCGTTTTGCTTGGTCTGGTTCAATAGTCTGGGGGTTTCCTGCGTATGAGTACTAATGGTAAACTTGAATCGAAGGTTCCCGATTATCCCATTGAGGAGATGTGGGACAGGCATTGCTTTGATTTGAAGCTCGTCAATCCGGCCAATAAGCGGAAGTATACGGTTATTGTGGTTGGGACGGGGTTGGCAGGTGGTGCAGCGGCCGCTTCGCTGGCGGAGCTTGGTTATGATGTTTTGAATTTCTGCTACCAGGATAGCCCACGACGCGCTCATAGTATTGCGGCGCAGGGTGGTATCAATGCTGCCAAGAATTATCGCAACGATGGGGATAGCATTTACCGGCTGTTTTATGATACGGTCAAGGGTGGCGATTACCGTGCACGTGAGGCAAATGTGTATCGGCTTGCACAGGTCAGTGTGAATATTATTGACCAGTGTGTTGCACAGGGGGTGCCATTTGCGCGTGAGTATGGTGGGTTGCTGGATAATCGTTCCTTTGGTGGGGCGCAGGTGTCACGCACGTTTTATGCACGTGGGCAGACCGGCCAGCAGTTGTTGCTTGGTGCGTATCAGGCACTTTCCCGCCAGATTGGGCTGGGCAAGGTGAAGATGTTTCCGCGCACGGAGATGCTCGATCTGGTGGTCGTTAATGGGCGTGCCCGCGGTATTGTGGTGCGCGATATGATTACGGGTGAGGTAAGCTCGTATGTTGGCGATGCGGTGGTGCTGGCAACAGGCGGGTATGGCAATGTTTTTTTCCTTTCGACGAATGCGATGGGAAGCAATGCGACGGCTGCCTGGCGTGCCTATAAGCGTGGGGCCTTTTTCGCTAATCCGTGCTTCACGCAAATCCATCCGACGTGTATTCCGGTGCATGGGGAGAATCAGTCGAAGCTGACGTTGATGAGCGAGTCGTTGCGCAATGATGGGCGTATCTGGGTGCCTAAGAAGAAGGGTGATACACGTCCGCCGGAGCAAATTCCTGAGGATGAACGCTACTATTATCTTGAAGAGAAATATCCGAGTTTTGGGAATCTGGTGCCGCGGGATGTTGCGTCGCGCAATGCGAAGATTGTTTGTGATGCCGGTTATGGCGTCGGACATACTGGTTATGGGGTTTATCTGGACTTTAGCGATGCGATTAACCGATTGGGCAAGCAGACTATTGTTGAGCGGTATGGCAATCTCTTCGATATGTACAATCGTATTACCG
>CAYFVX010000067.1:0-10408 GCA_964346425.1 uncultured Chloroflexaceae bacterium
GGAGACATCCCTATGCCTCAATACCTCTTAAGTTCGCGCTTATGGTGTTGGGGACGGCGGAGCCGTCCCCAACACCCACACAATCCTGTGGTGGTACGCCGCCTGCGTCCATATTTGTGGCTGTCGCAAAGTCTTAATATTGAAAAACATAAGACTTTGCGACAGCCATGCAGAGGCATTGGAGCAATCCTCGACCCATCTGCTATAATAGAAAGAGTAGCGAAAGCGGTTTCAAGCGTTTGGGAACAGCCGGGCGGGCTTCACCGCAAATGTGCAAAGAACGCAAAGCTCCGGGCAATGAGGAGAGTCTATGGAAGAATTACTACAATTGCGTGATCTTCTGGAACACCAGCACTATGCCGAAGCGATGGACTTGCTGGGAGAAATGGAGGCAATGAGCAAAGAAGACAAGATACATAAAATCCGCAGTTTCGCCCGTATCCTGCTGATTCATCTGATCAAGCAAGCAGCCGAAAAGCGCACTACTCGTTCCTGGGATCTGTCTATTCGCAACGCGACGGCTGAGATTCGTGACATCAACCAGCGTCCTAAAGCACGCGGTACCTATGTTGATACTGAGGGTCTTGCCGAGATATTGAGCAGAGCTTATCCGCTGGCTCTGGCACGGGCAGCATTAGAGGCATTTGAAGGGCAATATAGCGAACAAGCATTGGGCGAAATGGTAGACCGGTCGGCCATCGAAGCCCAGGCACTGACATTGATTACTGCTCAGGAGGAGCAGTGAGCACCTTTCCATTACGCCTGGCGCAGGCGTAGCGAATTCGTCACCACAAACACTGAACTGAACGCCATCGCACCGGCCGCAATAATCGGGCTGAGCTGCAGCCCCAGCGCGGGATACAGCACCCCGGCCGCGATGGGAATGCCAATAACATTGTAGATGAATGCCCAGAAAAGGTTCCACTTGATTGTGCGCAATGTCTGTTTGCTGAGCAAGATAGCCTGTGGCACGCTCTGCAAATCGCCACGCATAAGCGTGATATGGGCCGCTTCCATCGCCACATCGGTACCGGTGCCGATGGCTATGCCCACGTCCGCCTGCGCAAGGGCCGGCGCATCGTTGATGCCATCGCCAACCATTGCCACCACACGCCCTTCCTCCTGCAACCGCCGCACCTCGGCCACCTTATCCTGCGGCAACACCTCGGCCAGCACACGGTCAATACCCACCTGCTGCGCAATAGCCTCGGCAGTGCGCTGATTGTCGCCGGTGAGCATAGCGACTTCAATGCCCAGGTGGTGCAGCGTCGCAACAGCTTGCTGCGACGTTGGCTTGACGGTATCCGCCACAGCGAGAACGCCCAGTGCCTCGCCATCCGCCGCCACGACCATGGCGGTCTTGCCCTCGTCTTGCAACCTTGCCACATCATTTTCCAGACCATTGAGCACAACCCCCCGCTCTTGCATCAGGCGCAGTGTGCCGAGCAGCACGTGGCGGTCTTCAACCTGTGCGCTAATGCCATGCCCGGCAATCGCCTCAAAGTTCTGCGGTTGTGCCAGCGTTATTGCCTGCTCCTGCGCCGCCCGCACAATGGCTTCGCCCAGCGGGTGTTCGCTGCCACGTTCGGCACTGGCCGCCAGCCAGAGAATGGAAGATTGTGCCTGATTGGATGAATCGTTGAAAGAGTGTTTGCGTTCCGCCAGCTCTTCTTCCCCGCCTGCCAGCACCGCCGTTTCTGTCTGCAGCACGTTCGTCTGCACAATAATGTCGGTGACAGTGGGCCGCCCTTCGGTAATCGTGCCGGTTTTATCCAGCACGACGGTCTGGACCGCATTGGCGCGTTCCAGGCTCTCCGCATTTTTGATAAGAATACCGTGTTCTGCACCCGTGCCGGTTCCCACCATAATAGCCGTGGGCGTTGCCAACCCCAGCGCACACGGGCAGGCAATGACCAGCACCGCTACCGCAAAAATCATCGAACGCGTAAACCCCACATCCGCCACCACATACCAACTTGCAAACGTCAGCAATGAAAAAACAATAACCGCCGGCACAAACACCGCGGCCACCTTATCCACCAACCGTTGCACCGGCGCACGGCTCCCCTGCGCCTCCTGCACCATACGGATGATCTGCGCCAGTGCGGTTTCTTTGCCGACGCGGGTGGCGTGGAATTGAAAACTCCCCTGCATATTGACGGTGGCCCCGATGACCATGTCGCCACTCTTTTTTTCAACCGGGATGCTTTCACCGGTGACCATGCTTTCATCTATGCTGGAGTGTCCGCTGATGATGGTCCCATCCACAGGAATTTTCTCCCCAGGCCGCACAATCACCACATCACCCTTGCGCACTTCCCCAACTGCGATGTCCTGCTCAATGCCGTCGCGCACGACACGGGCGGTTTTCGCCTGCAACCCCATCAATGCCTTGATAGCACTGCTCGTCTGGCTTTTGGCCCGCGCTTCGAGGAACTTGCCTACCAGAATGAGCGTGATAATCAGCGCAGACGTCTCGAAATAAACATGCCCACTCATACCGAGCAGCATAATGGCAATACTGTAGAAATAGGCCGCGGAAGAGCCGAGGGCTACCAGCGTGTCCATGTTGGCAGTCTTGTCTTTCAACGCTTTCCAGGCATGGATATAGAAATCTTTACCGCTGTAAAACTGCACCGGTGTTGCCAGAATGAGGAAGAGCCAGTTGAGCAGGTCAGCACTCGCGGGGTGTTGCATATGGCCCGCTCCTGCTGCCCCGCCCAGTAGCCAGGGCGCAATCAAACCAAAATCACGCGACATCGAGATGACAAACAGGGGCAAACCTGGCGCAACCCCCACAACGAGCTTGCGCCATTTACCGATTATCTCTTGCTCACGGGCGTGGGCCTCTGCATCTTCTGTTGTCGCGTCGTCATCACTTTGTGGTTCAATCACGCCATAGCCAGCCCGCTCAACGGCCACTTTGATGTCGCCCCAGCCGATGTCGGCCGGGCTATAGACAACTGTTGCCTGTTCACTGGCAAGATTAACACTTGCGTGCAACACGCCCGGCAGCTTATTCAATGCCTTCTCAACTCGCTTCGAGCACGTCGCGCATGTCATCCCCGTCACACCAAACTCGATGCGCTCGGTGATAACGCCATAACCAGCCCGTTCCACCGTACCAGAAAGCTCCTCAGCCGAAATAGTGGACGGATCGAAGCAGATAGTGGCCTGTTCGCTTGCCAGATTGACGTTTGCGCTGGAAACCCCCTGCACTTTGTTGAGGGCTTTTTCAACCCGTTTGGAGCAGGTGGCGCATGTCATGCCGGTTACTGAAAAGTGTATTTCTTGTTCTGCCATGGCAGCCCCTTTCGCTTGCATAGTGCGAGAAACCTCAAAGACCGCAGAGGGCGCAAAGGTTCTGGCAAAAACTGTTTCGCGGTGATTGCTACGTGCCTTTGTGGTGCGGGTAGCCGGTCAACTGGTGAGTGTTGCCACTTCGTCATACCCGGCTTCCTGGATGGCGGCGATGATGTTCTCGGTGGTTACCTGGTCGCTGTGTTGCACAGTGACAGATTTGTCGGAAAGCTCTACCTGTACATCTTGTACCCCCGCCAGGGCGGAAACTTCTTTTGTGACGGCATTGACGCAATGCTGACATGAAATTTCAGGAACATGAAATCGCTGTGTTGCCATTGCAAACCTCCTTCTTGCTACAATCTTGCCTGTCCTACCCCACCCCCCAGGGGGTGGGTTTTTGTTGGTTTATGCTATATTTATAGCATATAATAGGGAGACTCGTCAAATAATCTCCTGTTATACCATGGTCGTTTGAATGGTTATAGAAACCGCCAGGACACCAGGAACACCAGGATTCGGGCAGCGAAATGGGAAAAACCCTGTTCTCTTTGACCTTTCCAGCGACATCAATACCTGCGGCAGGTGTCCGATGCTTGTCCACGGTCTGCGGTCCATCGTCTCCGGTCCCCCTTTCGCATCCTGACTTCTGGACAGACTACTACCTTGCGCCGTGCGCTTTACTTTATGGTAGCATGAGAACTATGGCAAAATAGGGGGCGTCGTGTGATCTGCCTGGAAGGATGAAAGAATGACCAGTTTTCACAATGAAGAAATACCTCACAGCCAGAATACAGAGCAACAAGAACTCTACCAACGCATAGCCCGGCTTGAGCAAACTGTGCGTCAGCAACAACACATTATGCAAATGCTGCAAGATGCCGTGATCGTCACCATGCTGGATGGAACCATCGTGCAGTGGAACAGAGCCGCCGAGCAACTGTTGGGTTATCAAACCAATGAAATCATTGGTCAGCATATCAGCCTGCTCCTGCCAGCCGAGGCGCAAGATGTCTGGCACAATGATCTCCTGCCGACGCTGCAGCACCAGGAGCAGCACACACTGCAAGTGCCGATGCAGCAAAAATCCGGCGAGGGCTTTCTGGCAAACCTTACGCTCTCGCTCCTGCCCTCAGAAAACAACGATACCGTGCAACCTATGATTGGCTGCACCATAGACTCGGCCAGCAAAAACCAGTACGACCACCAGCAGGAAAGCGAAAACCAGCGCATCTTTTCCCTGCTGGAAGAACTCCCTGCCTATGTCTGCCTGCAAGCATCCGATTACACCATCCGCTTCGCCAACCGCTTCTTTCGTGAACGCTTTGGCGACCCCCAGGATCGCTACTGCTACCAGATCATGCAGGGCAAAGAAGAACCCTGCGAACACTGCCAGACATTTCAAATTTTTGCAGACCCGGCTACCCCCCAGGAATGGGAAACAACTACCATAGATGGACGCACGTATCAAGTCTACGATTATCCCTTTGTGGATGATGATGGAACCTTGCTGGTGCTGGAACTGGGCATAGATATTACCCGCAGGAAAAAGATGGAGCAAGCTTTGCTCCAGGCGCAAGAAGAGCTCGAGCAACGAGTTGAGGAGCGTACTGCCGAGCTTTTGCAGGCAAACCAGGCTCTGCAACACGAAATTATCGAGCGCAAACATGCCGAGGAAGCATTGCAGCGCAATCAGGCGCTCTTGCAGGGAATCCTCGATAATATGCCCGCGGCCGTCTATGTCAAAGATATGCAGGGCCATCTGCTCCTTGCCAATAGTTACTATGCGGCCTTGCTGGATAGGACGGCGGAAGAACTGGTGGGCAAAACGGATGCCGATCTTTTCTCGCCAGCGATGGCGCGAGCCTGGCTTGCCAGTGATGAACAGGTGCTCGGCACCGGCCGGCCGGTGCCGAGCACCTGTTCATCACTGGCAAGCCAGGCTCGCGCCATCGCTGGCGAGAAAAGATCGGCATCCGTTTTGCCCACCAGTTCTTCCGCCGTCCTATCCAGCAAGGCCGCATAGTAACTATTGGCAAGGAGCAGATGGCCCTGCATATCTTTGACATAGACGGCCGCGGGCATATTATCGAGGATTCCCTGCAAGAGCGCCTGATTGCGCTGCAATGCTTCCTCGGCATGTTTGCGCTCGATAATTTCGTGTTGCAGAGCCTGGTTTGCCTGCAAAAGCTCGGCAGTACGCTCCTCAACTCGTTGCTCGAGCTCTTCTTGCGCCTGGAGCAAAGCTTGCTCCATCTTTTTCCTGCGGGTAATATCTATGCCCAGTTCCAGCACCAGCAAGGTTCCATCATCATCCACAAAGGGATAATCGTAGACTTGATACGTGCGTCCATCTATGGTAGTTGTTTCCCATTCCTGGGGGGTAGCCGGGTCTGCAAAAATTTGAAATGTCTGGCAGTGTTCGCAGGGTTCTTCTTTGCCCTGCATGATCTGGTAGCAGTAGCGATCCTGGGGGTCGCCAAAGCGTTCACGAAAGAAGCGGTTGGCGAAGCGGATGGTGTAATCGGATGCTTGCAGGCAGACATAGGCAGGGAGTTCTTCCAGCAGGGAAAAGATGCGCTGGTTTTCGCTTTCCTGCTGGTGGTCGTACTGGTTTTTGCTGGCCGAGTCTATGGTGCAGCCAATCATAGGTTGCACGGTATCGTTGTTTTCTGAGGGCAGGAGCGAGAGCGTAAGGTTTGCCAGAAAGCCCTCGCCGGATTTTTGCTGCATCGGCACTTGCAGTGTGTGCTGCTCCTGGTGCTGCAGCGTCGGCAGGAGATCATTGTGCCAGACATCTTGCGCCTCGGCTGGCAGGAGCAGGCTGATATGCTGACCAATGATTTCATTGGTTTGATAACCCAACAGTTGCTCGGCGGCTCTGTTCCACTGCACGATGGTTCCATCCAGCATGGTGACGATCACGGCATCTTGCAGCATTTGCATAATGTGTTGTTGCTGACGCACAGTTTGCTCAAGCCGGGCTATGCGTTGGTAGAGTTCTTGTTGCTCTGTATTCTGGCTGTGAGGTATTTCTTCATTGTGAAAACTGGTCATTCTTTCATCCTTCCAGGCAGATCACACGACGCCCCCTATTTTGCCATAGTTCTCATGCTACCATAAAGTAAAGCGCACGGCGCAAGGTAGTAGTCTGTCCAGAAGTCAGGATGCGAAAGGGGGACCGGAGACGATGGACCGCAGACCGTGGACAAGCATCGGACACCTGCCGCAGGTATTGATGTCGCTGGAAAGGTCAAAGAGAACAGGGTTTTTCCCATTTCGCTGCCCGAATCCTGGTGTTCCTGGTGTCCTGGCGGTTTCTATAACCATTCAAACGACCATGGTATAACAGGAGATTATTTGACGAGTCTCCCTATTATATGCTATAAATATAGCATAAACCAACAAAAACCCACCCCCTGGGGGGTGGGGTAGGACAGGCAAGATTGTAGCAAGAAGGAGGTTTGCAATGGCAACACAGCGATTTCATGTTCCTGAAATTTCATGTCAGCATTGCGTCAATGCCGTCACAAAAGAAGTTTCCGCCCTGGCGGGGGTACAAGATGTACAGGTAGAGCTTTCCGACAAATCTGTCACTGTGCAACACAGCGACCAGGTAACCACCGAGAACATCATCGCCGCCATCCAGGAAGCCGGGTATGACGAAGTGGCAACACTCACCAGTTGACCGGCTACCCGCACCACAAAGGCACGTAGCAATCACCGCGAAACAGTTTTTGCCAGAACCTTTGCGCCCTCTGCGGTCTTTGAGGTTTCTCGCACTATGCAAGCGAAAGGGGCTGCCATGGCAGAACAAGAAATACACTTTTCAGTAACCGGCATGACATGCGCCACCTGCTCCAAACGGGTTGAAAAAGCCCTCAACAAAGTGCAGGGGGTTTCCAGCGCAAACGTCAATCTGGCAAGCGAACAGGCCACTATCTGCTTCGATCCGTCCACTATTTCGGCTGAGGAGCTTTCTGGTACGGTGGAACGGGCTGGTTATGGCGTTATCACCGAGCGCATCGAGTTTGGTGTGACGGGGATGACATGCGCGACGTGCTCGAAGCGAGTTGAGAAGGCATTGAATAAGCTGCCGGGCGTGTTGCACGCAAGTGTTAATCTTGCCAGTGAACAGGCAACAGTTGTCTATAGCCCGGCCGACATCGGCTGGGGCGACATCAAAGTGGCCGTTGAGCGGGCTGGCTATGGCGTGATTGAACCACAAAGTGATGACGACGCGACAACAGAAGATGCAGAGGCCCACGCCCGTGAGCAAGAGATAATCGGTAAATGGCGCAAGCTCGTTGTGGGGGTTGCGCCAGGTTTGCCCCTGTTTGTCATCTCGATGTCGCGTGATTTTGGTTTGATTGCGCCCTGGCTACTGGGCGGGGCAGCAGGAGCGGGCCATATGCAACACCCCGCGAGTGCTGACCTGCTCAACTGGCTCTTCCTCATTCTGGCAACACCGGTGCAGTTTTACAGCGGTAAAGATTTCTATATCCATGCCTGGAAAGCGTTGAAAGACAAGACTGCCAACATGGACACGCTGGTAGCCCTCGGCTCTTCCGCGGCCTATTTCTACAGTATTGCCATTATGCTGCTCGGTATGAGTGGGCATGTTTATTTCGAGACGTCTGCGCTGATTATCACGCTCATTCTGGTAGGCAAGTTCCTCGAAGCGCGGGCCAAAAGCCAGACGAGCAGTGCTATCAAGGCATTGATGGGGTTGCAGGCGAAAACCGCCCGTGTCGTGCGCGACGGCATTGAGCAGGACATCGCAGTTGGGGAAGTGCGCAAGGGTGATGTGGTGATTGTGCGGCCTGGGGAGAAAATTCCTGTGGATGGGACCATCATCAGCGGACACTCCAGCATAGATGAAAGCATGGTCACCGGTGAAAGCATCCCGGTTGAAAAAAAGAGTGGCGACATGGTCATCGGGGCCACCGTCAATATGCAGGGGAGTTTTCAATTCCACGCCACCCGCGTCGGCAAAGAAACCGCACTGGCGCAGATCATCCGTATGGTGCAGGAGGCGCAGGGGAGCCGTGCGCCGGTGCAACGGTTGGTGGATAAGGTGGCCGCGGTGTTTGTGCCGGCGGTTATTGTTTTTTCATTGCTGACGTTTGCAAGTTGGTATGTGGTGGCGGATGTGGGGTTTACGCGTTCGATGATTTTTGCGGTAGCGGTGCTGGTCATTGCCTGCCCGTGTGCGCTGGGGTTGGCAACGCCCACGGCTATTATGGTGGGAACCGGCACGGGTGCAGAACACGGTATTCTTATCAAAAATGCGGAGAGCCTGGAACGCGCCAATGCGGTCCAGACCGTCGTGCTGGATAAAACCGGCACGATTACCGAAGGGCGGCCCACTGTCACCGACATTATTGTGCAGACGAACGTGCTGCAGACAGAAACGGCGGTGCTGGCAGGCGGGGAAGAAGAGCTGGCGGAACGCAAACACTCTTTCAACGATTCATCCAATCAGGCACAATCTTCCATTCTCTGGCTGGCGGCCAGTGCCGAACGTGGCAGCGAACACCCGCTGGGCGAAGCCATTGTGCGGGCGGCGCAGGAGCAGGCAATAACGCTGGCACAACCGCAGAACTTTGAGGCGATTGCCGGGCATGGCATTAGCGCACAGGTTGAAGACCGCCACGTGCTGCTCGGCACACTGCGCCTGATGCAAGAGCGGGGGGTTGTGCTCAATGGTCTGGAAAATGATGTGGCAAGGTTGCAAGACGAGGGCAAGACCGCCATGGTCGTGGCGGCGGATGGCGAGGCACTGGGCGTTCTCGCTGTGGCGGATACCGTCAAGCCAACGTCGCAGCAAGCTGTTGCGACGCTGCACCACCTGGGCATTGAAGTCGCTATGCTCACCGGCGACAATCAGCGCACTGCCGAGGCTATTGCGCAGCAGGTGGGTATTGACCGTGTGCTGGCCGAGGTGTTGCCGCAGGATAAGGTGGCCGAGGTGCGGCGGTTGCAGGAGGAAGGGCGTGTGGTGGCAATGGTTGGCGATGGCATCAACGATGCGCCGGCCCTTGCGCAGGCGGACGTGGGCATAGCCATCGGCACCGGTACCGATGTGGCGATGGAAGCGGCCCATATCACGCTTATGCGTGGCGATTTGCAGAGCGTGCCACAGGCTATCTTGCTCAGCAAACAGACATTGCGCACAATCAAGTGGAACCTTTTCTGGGCATTCATCTACAATGTTATTGGCATTCCCATCGCGGCCGGGGTGCTGTATCCCGCGCTGGGGCTGCAGCTCAGCCCGATTATTGCGGCCGGTGCGATGGCGTTCAGTTCAGTGTTTGTGGTGACGAATTCGCTACGCCTGCGCCAGGCGTAATGGAAAGGTGCTCACTGCTCCTCCTGAGCAGTAATCAATGTCAGTGCCTGGGCTTCGATGGCCGACCGGTCTACCATTTCGCCCAATGCTTGTTCGCTATATTGCCCTTCAAATGCCTCTAATGCTGCCCGTGCCAGAGCCAGCGGATAAGCTCTGCTCAATATCTCGGCAAGACCCTCAGTATCAACATAGGTACCGCGTGCTTTAGGACGCTGGTTGATGTCACGAATCTCAGCCGTCGCGTTGCGAATAGACAGATCCCAGGAACGAGTAGTGCGCTTTTCGGCTGCTTGCTTGATCAGATGAATCAGCAGGATACGGGCGAAACTGCGGATTTTATGTATCTTGTCTTCTTTGCTCATTGCCTCCATTTCTCCCAGCAAGTCCATCGCTTCGGCATAGTGCTGGTGTTCCAGAAGATCACGCAATTGTAGTAATTCTTCCATAGACTCTCCTCATTGCCCGGAGCTTTGCGTTCTTTGCACATTTGCGGTGAAGCCCGCCCGGCTGTTCCCAAACGCTTGAAACCGCTTTCGCTACTCTTTCTATTATAGCAGATGGGTCGAGGATTGCTCCAATGCCTCTGCATGGCTGTCGCAAAGTCTTATGTTTTTCAATATTAAGACTTTGCGACAGCCACAAATATGGACGCAGGCGGCGTACCACCACAGGATTGTGTGGGTGTTGGGGACGGCTCCGCCGTCCCCAACACCATAAGCGCGAACTTAAGAGGTATTGAGGCATAGGGATGTCTCC
>CAYFVX010000068.1:0-10379 GCA_964346425.1 uncultured Chloroflexaceae bacterium
TCTTACCTTCGATCCAATCGAGTCTTGCCCATCTGCCCGAACTCGAAAAACTCCACTGGCTCGTCAGCGATACGTTTGATACAACGGTTGCAGAACAATGGCGAAGACCTGCAATCTCACGAGACACTGTTGCCTACCTGCAATACACTTCCGGTTCTACGTCTTCTCCAAAAGGGGTCATGATTACTCACCGCAACGTGTTGCATAATGTTGACGGTATTGCAAATGCTTGTGTTCTGACATCGGAGAGTGTGCTGGTTTCATGGTTACCCCATTTTCACGATTTTGGTCTGGTGTATGGTATACTGGCACCGCTCTATCAAGGATATCATGGTATCTTGATGCCGCCCGCCTCATTCATTCAGCAACCGCTCCGCTGGCTACGTGCTCTCTCGTTCTATCAGGCTACCCACACCGGCGGGCCAAATTTTGCCTATGATCTCTGCGTAGAAAAAACAACACCCTCAGAACGGTCTATGCTTGACCTGTCTCACATACAAATAGCAACCAATGGAGCTGAGCCGATACGCCCCGAAACATTAGAAAGATTTGCTGAGGCATTCTCAGACGTAGGGTTTCGTCCTGAAGCTTTTGTGCCGAGCTATGGGCTTGCCGAAAGTACCTTGCGTTTCTCGACAACTCCGGCTGCCGAACAACCCCTTATCCTATCGGTGCTTGCTTCTGCTCTCGAAGAAGGGCGAGTGGAGGTCCTTTCGGATACATCTTCTCCTGCTGAGCAAAATAATAGACGCAGACTGGTTGGCTGTGGTATGCCTTCTTTGGGCACCAGAGCAGTTGTTGTAGATCCTTCGACACTGACGCAGTGTGACGAAGACAAGGTAGGCGAAATCTGGCTACAAGGTGAGAGTGTTTCGCAAGGCTACTGGAAGCGACCAGAAGAAACACAACAAACCTTCCAGGCATATTTGAGTGATACCGGCGAAGGACCTTTCCTGCGCACTGGTGACCTGGGGTTTATCAAGCAAGACCAGCTTTTTCTTACCGGCCGCCTCAAAGATTTGATTATTGTCCGTGGACGCAATCACTATCCACAAGATATTGAACAGACGGTTGAACAGAGCCATCCAACATTGCGGGCTGGTTGTGGAGCAGCATTTTCAGTTGAAGCCCATGGGGAAGAACAGTTGGTGATTGTGCAGGAGATAGAGCGGCGTGGACGGCACAATCTCGATGTAGATGAGGTGATACGGCATATACGCAGGGCACTCATTGAGCAGCACGAAGTAACCCCCTATGCTATCGTGCTGGTGCGTACTGGTTCCATAGCCCGCACGACCAGCGGCAAAGTTCAGCGGAGAACCAATCGCGCTGCCTTTCTCAATAAAACCCTGACAGCTATCAGCGAATGGTATGATACTACCCTGCCTGCAAAGGATATTCCGCTGGTCAGAGCACGTCCCACGGTCCCCACGCGCAAAGCAATTCGAGAATGGCTGGTTGCTCGGCTGGCTCAGCGGTCGGGTGTGGCACCAGAAAAACTCGATACTTCGCGCCCCTTTACCGACTATGGGTTGGATTCGCTCAGTGGTGTTGCCTTGATAGGCGAGTTAGAGCGCTGGTTGGACCGTTCGCTTGCTCCAACCTTGCTCTGGAACTACCCCTCTATTGATCAACTCGTTCGCTATCTCGTCGAAGATAAGCAAGAGACGGACGAAAAACTCGCTCCCGTGCCAGTCACACTCAAAAAGGAGTTGCCTTCCCAGGAAGAGGATGCTATTGCTATTGTGGGCGTAGGTTGCCGCTTTCCGGGTGCAGATAGCCCGCAGGCTTTCTGGCAGATGTTATGTGATGGGGTGGATGCGACCAGTGAAGTCCCCCCCGAACGTTGGGATGCTGATGCTCTCTATGATGCGACACCTGCAACTGCCGGGAAACTGAACACTCGTCGCGGTGGTTTTCTCCGCGATGTAGACAAATTTGACCCACACTTCTTTAGCATCACGCCCCGTGAGGCAATCTACATGGACCCGCAGCAGCGGCTCTTGCTTGAAGTTTCCTGGGAAGCTCTCGAACACGCTGGTCAGGCACCTGACCGTCTGGCTGGCACCCCCACCGGTGTGTTTGTTGGGGTCAGTACCAATGACTACATGCAGCTTATCCTGCGCAGTAAAGCGAACCTGGAAGCGTATATGGCAACCGGTATCTCGAGCAGTATTACGGCCAATCGTCTCTCCTATTTGCTGGATCTGCGTGGTCCTAGCATGTCCGTAGATACCGCATGCTCTTCATCGCTGGTGGCAGTGCATACGGCGTGCCAGAGTCTACGCAACAACGAGTGTAACCTGGCACTGGCTGGCGGAGTGAATATGCAATTGACGCCAGAATTGACGATTAGTTTCTCGCACGCCCATCTGATGGCGGCCGACGGACGGTGTAAAGCATTTGACGCACGTGCTGATGGCTATGCGCGAGGTGATGGGTGTGGTATTGTGGTCCTCAAGCGACTTTCAGACGCTCAACGGGATGGGAATACCATTCTGGCACTCGTTCGTGGTTCAGCTATCAATCAGGATGGACGCAGCAATGGTCTGACAGCTCCGAATGGATGGTCGCAGCAGGCCGTGATAGACACGGCACTGAACCGTGCTGGCGTTGCTCCCCATGAGATTAGCTGCATTGAAGCTCACGGAACGGGTACTCCGCTTGGCGATCCGATTGAGATCGAGTCGCTCAAAGCCGTGTTGTTGACCGGACGAAAAAGTGACCAGACGTGTGCAATAGGCTCTGTCAAAACCAATATTGGACACCTGGAAGCCGCTGCAGGCATAGCAGGGCTTATCAAAATGGTGCTTGCATTGCATCACGGAAAACTCCCGCCCCACCTGCATCTGCAAAAACTCAATCCGCATATCAGCCTGGATGATACCCCTTTCTTTATTCCGACAGAGCTAACCCCCTGGCCTGAAGATGCTTCGCGGCGGCTGGCAGGGGTCAGCTCATTTGGTTTTGGCGGCACAAACAGCCATGTTGTGCTTGAAGAAGGGCCGACCCATATGAAAGAGGCCGATCCATTCAAACGTCCGCTACACCTGCTCACCCTTTCTGCTCGCACACCGGCAGCTCTTCACACCCTTGCGCAACGATATGCAGATTTTCTTGGTGATCAGACCGATGACGTACTGGCAGATATTTGTTATACCGCCAACAATGGGCGAACCCACTTTACCCATCGTCTGGCAGTGACCGGGGCCACCATCGGCGATATGCAAAGACGGTTGACCGCTTTCGTCAACCAGCCCGAACAGGGGACGACGAATGGTATCAGCGCAAGCTCGTTGCCAGATCAACAACGGCCCGCTGTCGTCTTGCTCTTCAGTGGGCAGGGCGCACAAACTATTGGCATGGGACGCCAGCTCTACGAAACGCACCCCACGTTTCGTTCCATTCTGGACAAATGTGATAAAATCCTGACCCCGCATCTCGAACGCTCACTGCTTACCGTGATGTACACGAGGTCACTGTTGGAAGAATCCTATTTGCATATGACCGCCTACACCCAGCCTGCCCTTTTTGCTATCGAGTATGCACTGGCAAAGCTGTGGGAATCGTGGGGGATTATGCCCGTTGCTATGATGGGGCATAGTATTGGCGAATATGTTGCCGCTTGTCTGGCCGGTGTTTTCAGCCTGGAAGATGGGCTGAAACTGGTTGCTACCCGTGGCCGATTGATGCAGGCACTCCCGCAGAATGGGGCAATGGCCGCAGTGTTTACCAACGAAGCAACCGTCGCAGAAGTGCTTGCTCCCTACACCGATGTGCTTGCCATTTCGGGCATCAATAGCCCGGATGAAACGGTCATTTCCGGTGATAGCGAGGCTCTTCAGACCGTTCTTGAACAACTTGATGCCAATGGGATAACCTATCACAAGTTGAACGTCTCGCATGCGTTTCATTCTCCGCTCATGGAGCCAATGTTGGATGAATTTGAGCGCGAAGCAGCAAAAGTTCGCTATCGGTCGCCGCGGATACCTGTGGTATCCAATGTGACAGGCGAGATAGCGACTGAGAAAGGGATGCTGACAACCCCCCAATACTGGCGACAGCATGTGCGCCAGACCGTTCGGTTCGCGCCAGGACTGACAACGCTGTACGAAAACGACTACACCGTTTTTGTCGAAATAGGTCCGCGCCCTACCTTGATAGGTCTGGGCAAGAAATGTTTGCCGACGGGGACAACCTGGCTTCCTTCGCTTCACCCGCGTCGCGAGGATTGGCAGCAGATGCTTGCGAGCCTGGCGCGGCTCTATACTGCCGGAGCAACCATTGACTGGGAAGGTTTTGAGCGTGGCTATCGTGCGCGACAGCGGGTTGCTCTGCCCACCTATCCCTTCCAGCGACAGAGCTATTGGATACAGACCGGCGAAACATCTCCACTTGCGGTGGGGACGCGCATGCCGCAACTTCAGCCATCATCATCCGAGCCAGGTGAAACATCTCTGACACCTGCTTCTACAGCAAGCAGTGCAACCATTCAGGAAATAAGCCGTGATATGCTGCTGGCAGCGGAGCCAGAGAAACGTTACTCCATCGTTGAAACCTATCTGCGACAACATCTGGCACGAGTCACAGGCTTGACTACCGATGAGCTAGACCCACATCAATCGCTCAATACGCTCGGCCTTGATTCATTGATGGCGGTTGAGCTGAAAAACCGCCTGGAGACAAACGTGCAGGTGGTTCTTTCGATTGGCGACCTCTACCGAGGTATGGATATTGCCGGTGTTGCTTCGCTCATTCTTGAGCAGATTTTTGGAAAGCAGCCAGCAGGCGGCATGGAGGCAGAACAACTCCTGGAGAATCTTGAAGACCTCCCGGAGGATCAAGTTGATGCGCTCCTGCTTGCCATGATGGAGGAGGAGGAACAAAACGATGATTAAACAGGTTCCCGTATCCACTCCACCATCCTGGAAGTCGCTGGTTGAAATCTTGCGCTGGCGGGCAGACCACCAGTCTGATCAACCAGCTTGTACATTTCTGCCGGATGGTGAGACCAATGAGCAAACCCTGACCTATGCCGATCTCGATCTGCGGGCACGTGCCATTGCTACGCAATTGCAGGCACGGGGCTTACAAAACCAGGCTGTGCTCCTCATCTATCCGCACAGCCTGGACTATGTGATCGCATTTTTTGCCTGCCTCTACGCTGCGGCTATTGCCGTTCCCATCTACCCACCGCGCAACAACCGTTCGCTTAATCGTGTGGTTGCTGTGGCCGAGGATGCCGGTGCAAGCACTGTGTTGACGACTGACCAGGTATTGGAGAACTTTGTATCCACCAGCAAAAGAAACACGACCAATAACCTCACTACGCTGGAGCAACTGACCTGGATACCAACCACAACGGTGGACACGCAGCAAGCGCACCACTGGCAACCGCCCACGCTCACCGGGGAAAGCCTGGCGTTTTTGCAGTATACCTCTGGTTCAACATCCAATCCCAAAGGAGTTATCGTCAGCCACGGTAATCTGTTGCACAATGCGCATATGTTTCAGTGTGCGTTGGACCAACCCGAGCATGCGTGCATGGTAAGCTGGCTTCCCCTCTACCATGATATGGGATTGATAGCCGGGGTTCTGCAACCATTCTTTGTTGGGTATCCATGTGTGCTCATGCCTTCTCTGGCTTTTTTGCAGAAGCCATTGCGCTGGTTGCAGGCGATGACTCACTATCGTGCAACCATCACCGGTGCCCCAAACTTTGCCTACGAGTTGTGCATCCAGAAAATCAAACCAGAGCAGCTCGCAGAGCTGGATTTGCAAAGCTGGACTGTTGCCTTCAATGGCGCAGAACCTGTCCGAGCAGATACAATCCAGCGGTTTTCGGACATGTTTGCTCCCTGTGGCTTTCGGCGAGAAACCTTTTATCCATGCTACGGGTTGGCCGAAGCAACGCTATTCGTGACGGGTGGCAAACGCGAAGCATTACCGGTGGTCTCCCCCGTGCAGACCTCCGCGCTTACGGGAGGCTATGTCGTGCCGGCAACCAGCCAGGAGCGAAGCGAAGAAATAACCATGCAGGTCGGCTGTGGGTATGCCTGGGGTGACCAGCAGGTGATGATTGTTGATCCACAGACGGCAGAGCCGTGTGCGCCTGATCGGGTGGGAGAAATCTGGATCTCAGGGCCGAGCGTAGCCCAGGGCTACTGGAAACGGCAAGAGGAGAGTGATAACACCTTTCGTGCCCGTCTGTCTACCAACTCCCAGGCGGGAGCATTTCTGCGCACCGGTGACCTGGGCTTCCAACGAGATGGTGAACTCTTCATTGCCGGGCGCATCAAAGACCTGATAATCATTCGTGGGCGCAATCATTATCCGCAGGACATTGAACATACTGCTGAGCAGAGCCATCCCGACCTGCGGCCCAATGGTGGTGCCGCATTCACCATCACCCACGAGCAAAGAGAATACCTGGTCATGGTTCACGAGGTTGAACGTCGTGCTCTTTCCAGACTGCCGGTTGAAGAGATTGCCATGGCTATGCGGCAGGCAATTGTGGAGCAGCATGGCGTCCAATTGTATGCGGTAGCGTTTATTAAGCCGGCCGCATTGCCCAAGACCTCCAGCGGTAAGGTACAGCGCAATGCCTGTCGCACCGCCTTTTTGCAAGGCACGCTGGAGCATGTTGGCAGCCATACGCTCGGTGATATGGAAGCCGACATGCTGGATGATCTGGAAGGTGAGGCAATCTGCACCCGTGAGAGTCTCCTGGCACTTGCGCCTGAAGAGCGTCCTGCTTGCTTGAAGACATTTTTGCAGGCTCTTGTTGCCTCGCCGCTCGGTATGCTCCCATCACAGATAGATACCGCCCAGGCTTTGAGTAGCCTGGGATTTGATTCGCTCATGATAGTTCAGATAAAACAGCAGATTGAAGCAAGCATGGGGGTCGCGATGCCTTCAGCCACCCGGCTGGCAGGTATGGCGATAGACCAGCTTGCACCGACCATTCTCCGTCAGCTTGCAGAGGAACCATCCGAGGATGGCATGCATATGCAGACATCCGACCAGCTTGATCATCTCTCCGATGAGCAGGTTGAAGCCATGCTGCGTGACATGTTAGAACAAGGATAAGGAGAACAAGGATAACGCAAACCATGACCACACCCATCAAAAACCTTTCACCCGAGCAAAAACGCGCGTTGCTGGCACGCATGTTGAAAGAACGCGAACAGCAAAAAAAAGCCAGTCTTCCCTCGTATGTCATTCCTTTACAACCAGAGGGGAGACGTCCACCGCTCTTTTGTATTCATCCGCTCAGTGGTGATGTGCTGGTCTATATCACCATAGCCCATCACCTGGGAACAGATCAACCGCTCTATGGCATTCAGGCTCCTGCTTTTGCCAGCGAGATCAAACCACTGGACCGCGTCGAAACCATCGCAACCACCTATCTTCAGGTGCTCCAACATGTGCAACCTGCTCCTCCTTACTACCTGGCCGGTGCATCATTCGGTGGTATTGTCGCATTTGAGATGGCGCGGCAACTTGCGGAACAGGACAAACCGGTTGCATTTCTGGGGTTGCTGGATTCGGTGCTGGTGAATCAGCGAACTATGCCTCCCATTCCTCCGCTGATTGCGGAGCTTGCGGATGTGGTTGAACAATCCGGGCAACCGGATGCGCAGACCTGGGCAGAACTTACGCGTCTGGTGGGGATGATTCTGGCCCTCTTTCCCATAGAACTTGCTATCACCCACGAACAAATAGCGCAACAGACACCTGAACGTTGTATTCCGTACACGATAGATATGATGCGCATGGCAAATCTGTTGCCTCCCGATGTCGGGCACTCGAATGTTGCACGCTATCTGCGGGTCCTGGAAGCACATTTTACGGCTATGCAGCACTATGTTCCGCAGGAATATCGCGGCGATGCGTTCCTCTTCTTTTCGCATGAAGGACACTCATCGTATCTTGACGACCCCCGTGACACGTGGGGCAAAGTAGTCGGTGGACGGTTGGAAACATCTGGCATGCCAGGTAATCATTTGAGCCTCTTGAAACGTCAGCATGTCGAAAATCTGGCACAGACGTTGCGCACCTGCATTGAAGAAGCCCAGACACGGTAAGGAGAAACTATGTCTATTCAAGAACAACTTGCTGGTCTTTCGCCAGAGGAAAAGCGCCGTAAACTGGCACAGTTGCTGCAAAAAAAAGCGCAGCACGCCAGAGCAACCCTGGAGGACGAGGTGGTGCTGGATGAGCATATTGCTGCAAACAGTCCCCCATCCATCACCGATATATCTCAGGCAGCTCATATCTTTTTGACAGGTGCCACCGGCTTTTTAGGCGGCTATCTGTTGCATGCCTTGCTCAACCAGACTGCTGCCAGCGTCTTCTGTCTTGTCCGAGCACAGGACCAGCAGCAAGGATTTGCGCGGGTTCGCGCAAACTTGCAGCACTATCAAATCTGGCACGAATCGTTTACTGACCGCATAGAAGTTGTCCTCGGAGATGTCAGCCAGCCATTGCTGGGTGTTACCCCGCCAGTATTTACAGAACTGGCACAAGGGATGGATGTTGTCTTTCATAATGCGGCACTCACCAACTTTGCCTACTCCTATGAACAGATGAAGCCAGTCAACGTCCAGGGGACACAGGAAGCACTGCGACTGGCAAGCCAGGAACGGAGCAAACTCTTTCATTATATTTCGACTATTGGAGTGTTTGAACCACTGGTCTTTTCACCAGCGGTCATCACTGAGCAACATGAGCCAGCAAGTACGGGGCTTTCCCGCGGCTATACGCAGAGCAAATGGGTCGCAGAGCGGATGGTAGTCAGGGCGCACGAGCGTGGTTTGCCGGTCACCATCTATCGTCCGCCAATCATTGGAGGAGATAGTCATACAGGACAACCCAATAGCGGTGACTTTGTCTGGAACTTTATTCAAGCCTGCGTGGAGATGGAGTATGCGCCCATTCTGCCGGCGCTGGAAATGCATATCAGCCCCGTGGACTACGTGGCAAAAGCGAGTGTTGCGCTTGCACAACAGCCGGTGACGGGGAAGGTTTTTCATCTGACCAGTCCCTACCCGGCAATGAACTGGCGACAGTTCTGCGATATTTTACGGGCAAAAGGCTATACGCTTACCAATCTTCCCTTTGATGAATGGTTCGGTGCATTCAAACAGCGGGCAAAGGAGCACAACAACCGCAAAATGCTGCTGCTGGCAGCCACTATTGAGGATTTGCAAGCGATTTTTGAACACCTTGCTCAACAGGGAAATATGGCACAGATTGATTGCGCAAACACGCTCCATTATCTGGAGGATTCTGCAATACGGTGCCTACCGCCAGAGCAATTGTTTCCTACCTATGCGGCAAGGGTGGAGGCATAGCGAGATTGTGAACCTGCAGAAGATATGATACTATCATGAAGGGATTGCCTTTCATGCAATTTGTTTATCCATGTTCCTCTCGCTTGCTAGTGTTCCCCTCTGTGCAGCAGGCGGAAGGAAACAGTGAATAACATTTGAGAAGGAGGATATATGGCCGAGTCAGAAAAAAAGCTGTATGACGTTGACTATATCGTCATGCAAACGATGGTACCTGTCGTTCTTCCTGGTATCATGCCAACCATCGTGCCCGTCCCATTGCCTGTGGTTTTGCCCATTTTTATGCCGCCGGGGACTGCAAAGCAAAAGGCTGCGCAAGCAGAAGCGACACCCGCTGCTGCTGCCTCCGAACCTACACCGACTACGGAAACCCAAACATCTCCCCCGTCGCAAGCAACGGCTGGTGGTGCAGCAACAAAATCGGCACCTGCTCCTTCGCCTAAGCCAGAACCAATACCTATCATTCCAGCAGAGCCAGCAGCAACTGAAACATCTGCACAACAACAACCACCACCGCCGCCAGGCAGTGCGGCACCAGCCGAGCCTGCACCTGTTCAGGGGGAAGATGTTGCTTCGGCGACCGATGAGACGACAGCTCCGAATACGCCGGTCAAGATTCGCAAGATTGACAAGCTCTCCGAAATTGTCCAGCTTGAAAACGTAACGGGTGAACCTGTTGACCTCAATGGCTGGCGAATGGTCAGTGTGAAAGGCAACCAGACCCATCCTGGCATAGGTGGAACGCTTGCACCGGGTGAGAAGAAATTTTTTGCCAACACTGGCAATAAACGTATCTGGCACGATACCGAGCGTGATGATGGTGCGCTCTATAGCAGCGATGGCACGCTCATAAGTTATTGGAAAGACGCATAAATCAGTCAGGGGGTATGGAGTTTTTTCGACTTCGTCGAAAAAACTCCATACCCCCATCCAATCCAAAGCGGAGCGTGAGGGAACCAGTTCCCCTCACGCATGCGCATTAAGCTAAGCGGTTTGCCGCTTTGCAAAGCAGGGGATTGGGGGTTG
>CAYFVX010000069.1:0-10364 GCA_964346425.1 uncultured Chloroflexaceae bacterium
GGCTGTGGGCGACGATGATGCGGTAGTTGGGGCGCTTCTTGGCGCCGCCGCGGGCGAGGCGGATGGAGCCTGGCCCTGATCTTTCTGGTGCGCCTGGCTCGCATCTCTGTAAAGGAAGCACGGTCTGCATTATCTCAAAGCGGAAAATTTCCCAGTTTACGCACCATCTGGTCAACATTGCCTGCCGACATCATTGCAGACCTGGATATGCTCTTTCAGGAAGCCCTGAGTCTTGATGAACAACAAATATCTCCTTCTGCCGAGGAGATAGGACGGAGGGTTGGCGAACTGGCCCGTCGTCTCAAAGGCAGCGAACCCGATCAAGAACATATTTTTGACAACCGCTATAAAGTCCTGCGGGTTCTTGGTGAGGGTGCTATGGCACGCACCTATCAGGCAACTGATATGCAAACTGACGTCATTGTGGCGGTAAAACAGTTTTTTCAACCTGACCAGGTCTATGAGCAGGTCAAGCGCGAGTTTCAGGCACTTACCAGAGTACACAGCAAGCATTTGCCCAGGATTATGCATGTTCAGGGGCCAGAGCATGATGCGCATGTCATTATGGAATACGTGCCGGGTATAACACTGGCAGAAATCGCCAGTGAGTTTCCCTGGTCGCAGGAACGCTGGTGGACTTTTGCGCAACAACTGCTGGCAGCCCTGGCAGAACTGGAACGAAATGGGCTAATCCACCGCGACATCAAACCTGCCAACATCATGCTGCAAGAACCGGGTGAGTGTGTCGTTTTGATAGACTTTGGTTTTGCTGTCGGTCAAGGGACATCGCAACAGGCGGCTGGTAGCCCGCTCTATCTCCCGCCGGAAGCTCTGACCGCCGCGGAGCCACCACCCACCACGGATCGCTATGCGGCAGCCATTGTTCTGTTTCAGGTATTGACCGGTCATCTTCCCTTTGATCGCGATACACCGGGTGAACGTAAGCTGGTCTCACCCGAAAGCAGCGATGAGAAGCAACAACAGGTGACGACCGCATTGTTCCGTGCGCTTGATCCAGACCCGCAAAAGCGGTATACCTCGGTTGAGCAGATGCGGCAGTCATTGCAGCAGGCTTTGCATACTGTGCCTGTCATAGAAGAAGAGAACAAAGACCTGCATGAACAGATAAACCCCTGGGTTGATAATCTGCGAGGTCTTTATCGTGGCAGTTCACGCGGTAATGCCGATAATCGTGGATTGGACAGCGATTTTGTGCGAGCAACCTATGTCGAAACTGCGCTTGATACCCACCTGCGGCCGGCATTGTTTGCACACCGTCCCAAAGCGGTCTTTCTCAGCGGTAATCCGGGCGATGGCAAGACCGCGTTTCTGGCTCAGGTGCAGGCGGAACTAGAGCGACAGGGTGCTGAACAGGTACAACAGGATGCCAGTGGTTGGGAAATGTGTCTTAATGGGCATACCTTTCGCAGTTGCTATGATGCGTCAGAATCGCACGCGGGCACGAGTGCCGACGACCAGTTGACTGCCCGCCTGCACGGTCTGGAAGGAACAACCCATCCAGACGCCGCTTTAACCGTTATGGTAGCGATAAACGACGGGCGCATGGCAGACTATTTTACCCGTCAACAAGAAGTATTTGGCTGGCTGGCAAAACAGATCGAGGTAGCACGCTTTGCCTCATCACTCGACCAGGTGCCGGTGTGGGTGATAGACCTGAAACAACGAGCGTTTATTACGTTGCCAGACCAGCCACAGGAATCGGTGATGCAGCGCGTGCTGGATCGGTTGATAGATGCAGAGCAATGGAACCAGTGCAACACCTGCACATCACAGCGTATCTGCCCCATTGTTCATAATGCCACCGCGCTGCGCGAGCAAGCCGTGCGCGAACAACTGGAATATCTTCTGCTGATTACCCACCTGCGCCAGCAACGCCACACCACTATGCGAGACCTGCGCTCTGCACTGGCCTATCTCATTACCAGCAACATAGGGTGTGAAGACATCCATCGTTTGCGCAATTCCAGTCAAACCGGCGATACTCTGCTACAACGTTCCTACTGGAACACCGCTTTCCATCCGCTAGATGCTGGCGATGAGTTACTGGCAGATATAACATCCCTTGACCCTGCCCGCTTTGCCCACCCACAACTGGACCGCTTTCTCTATTTTCACCAGAGTAGCCATGATGCAGCATTGCGGAGCCGCCTGTTTGCCAATGGACAGGACCTGCCACGTATGGCCTTCACCAATGAACTGAACTGGATAGATGCCTTCAAACGCCGCCTCTATTTTGAGGCAGCAACGCATCCTGGTCAGCAGAACGATCAACCAGAACCACTCCCATACATAGACTGGCATACCCTGCTACCCTACCAGTATGCCACACAGTTTCTTACCACATTGCAGCAGCAGAACACACACAATGAAGTGTTGCAAACAATAGCACGGGGTTTACTGCATTCCGATGGAGTCATCGGGCAGAAAACCGATGGTTTCCTGACCACAACAGTTGCGAACTCTGTCGAGCAGCAACTGGTCATCCTCAAACAACTTCCGCTCACTGAATTTCGCCTGCGCGTGGTGCAACCATCCAGCCTGGCGAACATCGAGGCTATCCCGGAGATACTTTTGCTGGAACACATCAGCGGGACACCACGCCTGGAAATCAACCTGGATCTGTTTGAACTTCTGCTGCGCATGGCAGCAGGGTTGGTGCCAGATGCGCCTGAGTTTCGCCCGCTGCTGGAAGACCTGGAGCCATTCAAGAGTGCGCTCCTGCTGCAAACTACGCGCGATCTGGTGCTGATTGAAAACCAGTATCGTACCCACGTTATCACCCAACAAAACGGTACCATTATTCGCAAAAAAGACAAAGGACCGGAGGTGCTTGCATGAAAATCATTATTCCCAAAGAGATGCGCGGTGTCTCTTTCCCCAAAGTTTTGACCGTTGAACTCAACGACTTTGACATTGACCGATTGCTGCCAGCCCTGTTTCTCAAAGTCCTGGGCGGCGGGCGAATGCGGGGACGCAACAAGAACGACCCAACCAAGATTCATGCCTATGTAGACCATCTGGCAGAACACCCGGCAGTGCAGGGGTTTGATGATAGCGAAGGAATCAGATTGCTAGAGAAACTGGTGCGTACCGCTCTGATTACCATCGGTGGTGTCGGGCGCAGTCGCCAGCAGGGGGAACAAATTATGTCCATTGTTCCCTATACCCTGCTTGCCTACAAACCAGGGTTTCCCAGAGAAAGCAGTCGGCATCGCAATGTAGATACATTCCTCTACCACACCCTGCGTCGTGTTCAGGGAGCAGATGAACCACTGCAGACCGTTTTCAAAAGGGTGTTTGGCAAAGGTATTACCGTAGGACCGATGCCTGAGTTAGATGCACGCTATGATGGAACCACCGAACTGGACACCCTCTCACGGCTGTCGGCTGCTTTTGTAGATGGGTTCAATCCGATAGGTGTGGTTACTGCTGGCAAGAAGGACGAGGTAACTCCACCAGTGCTTTCTCCCTGTGCTGAACTGGCAGACCAGGTGGCACGCGATTTACTTGGTTATTTACTCACCTTTTACCGTCGTATGCCCCCGCAAGCCCTGACCCATTATCTGCTTGGATTGATCAATCTGGAACTTTTTACCTATACGCTCAAAACCATTTATGCCATCAATGCACTGGTACATCATCCTGACCCACTACCACCAGCCATGCACTCACCCTATGAACCATCGCCGCCACATCTCTACCTGGACTTTACCGGTAAGCCGGGCAGCCTGAGTCAAGAAATGGCGAACGAGTGTGTGCGGCGCGATATTGAAGCCTATCAGCACTTCTTGACATCTAACCTGCTGCTGCGCCAATTGGACAAATACGTAGAAGAACTGCTTGAAGCCCCGGAGTTACAAGACGTGCTCGAAACAGTGATACCAACGAAAAAAGAAGGTGCAACATATTTACAAGGATTACTCTTGCTGCGAGATCACTCAGAAATAGGTCGTGATCTACGATCCCGCGCAATACAAGACGAAACTGCTATACGAAAGGCAACTATCCAGGAACTATTCGAGGATAGCAACAAGAATGGTGATGCCAAAAATGAGGCTTCTGCCTTTATGAATGATGTGGCTGGCTCGGCAATCACCAGTGTGGATCGTGTTGTCGCTTTCCTGGTCGAAGCACAGCACCAGCAAGTGATGAAAAATTATATTGGTTGGTATCGAAGTACAGGTGGATTACTCAAGTCTCATGGATTACTTGCAGGCAATGTCAAGGGGCGCAAATCGTGGCGGTATGCCCCACGCAACGATCTGCTGGCTGTGTTGGTGCAGCTTGCGGTGGTGCGTGAACGCAGCAAAAACCAGGGCACTACTCCTCAACAGAACACCATCCGATTGCAAGATTTTCTTCATTTCCTGGAATGGCGGTTTGGCATCCTGGTGGACCGTCCGCCAGCCCCATTTCATGGTGCCGATTATGCAGCGGCTGCGCGTGAAAATCTGCAAGCAATGCTGCGACGGTTGCGCCAGATGGGTATTTTCCGCGACCTTTCGGATGATTTTACCGTGCAGCGATTGCATGCTCCCTACATGAATAGTGTAGCAAGAGAGCGAGGTACCAATGAGCATGAGTAGCAACATACGTATTGAACAGCTTGCCAGTGTTCTGCAGAAGCACTTTGTGAAGGCTGAACACGGACACTGTGCTCGTGTAGACTTTCTAAGCCGTGAAGAATCGCTGGCAGTCTGTCAGTATATGCACCAGCACGATGCTGATTATCCTTTTCTGGCACGATTGCTGGTCGCCAGCCAGGAGCCTGAACATCGCCATCTATCGCTGACTACCGATCAGGCAATTGAACTGCGCAATCTGAAACAACACACGCTCTGTCTCTTTGTCCCAACTGATATGGTAGATGCGGCGGTCAGTTCGTTGGGCAATTCATTTGCACCGATTGATGGACGCGAACTGCTGGTAAAAGCGCGTGAACGCATTGATAAACAGCTCTCTTCTCAGGCTTCACAGCTTGTACGAACGGTCTTTGCACGGCTGCGTGGCACAATGAAAGTTGGTGAGGAGCAACGTCTCGATTTCGTCTGTGCCATCTATGAATTGCAGCAGGCCGGGCAACTGGAAAAGGCCGGACTGGAACTCTGGCGCGTCGGGCTGATTGCCGATGCCAGCGAACGATTTGATTCCCGCCTGGATGAAAACCGCCGCTGTGTGCGCGAGATTAAACGGCCTGAGAAAATCCATGCCACTGTCAGTGAACGTATCCAGAAACTCATGGTAGATGTGCAAACATCTAATGTGTTGACGCGCTTCTTTCGTGGACGAGCACTCTACGACGTGTATTCCTGGTCGCGTGCCCTTGCTGAAGGCCATGGTCCAACGTTTGATCGATGGACCTTTCCCGAATCCATCCCAAGCGATATACACAACGTAACCCTCAAACCTTTTGTGGATACAAGGGGAGCCGTGCGCAAAGGAAGCCGACTTGCTCAACCTGGTGGGCCAGGCACCAGTCTCTATGCCTATTATGGCGAGAAAGATTCAATTTTTGTCCAGTGGACAACCGAACCAAAAACACCACAGAATTTGAGTCGCTGGTTAGTGAGTATCGTCCCTTCAACAAAGGATGAATCTGATGATGAACCCGGCGATGAGGAAACGATTGAACTGGTTGCACGCGAAATTGCGGGCTACCGCCGCAGTTTGACCCTCAAACTTGATACGATAGAGGAAGCCTTATCCGAAGAACAGGACAATTCCGTCGTGCGTGTGAAGGTTGTTCCGCTTGATAGCAGTGGCAGCCAGATACGCAGTGCTGAAGATGACAGACCGTTGATGGATATGAGTGCGGAATTTGCCCTGCGTCCTGAACATGAAAGACAACAACCTTCCGGTCCAGACCCACAGCGCGACATTCGCCGCACGGTCCCCACCATTGCCTATGGGCGACTGGCTGAGCTGGTTGAAAAGAACCTCGAAAGTTTGCACGAGTCCGAACCACTTACCGGCAACGACATGGACTATTTCAGCCTCAAACTCAACAAGAAACATGTTATGGTTATCGGGCTGAGTAGCACGCTGGTTGCTCTGGAGCGTGAAACGCTCGCTACTCCACAGCAGGGCGGACGGTATGTGCTCACTGTCTCCGAGGTGGCCCCAAACATCACTGAACACTTTGCGCCGGTGCCTGTTGAGCGCAACGATAGCGATGAGTGGAAAGCCTTCTGGCAGGAACGCGAGCGGTTTTTCAAACATTTTGGTTCTTCCAATGCGCCCCGTGACCTGATTGAAACAGCCAACTGGGGCGAAGACCTGGAAAAAGCCGCCCAGAAGTATGCCCGTAGCTATCAACGACTGCTCGATAGTTTGGTATCAACAGATGCTCCCGCAGACCGCGATGCGCTGATGGATGCGTTATCCATAGACACGGTGCTGGTACGCTTGCGTTTTGCACCAGACAACATAGAAGAAGCGTTTTTGCTCTTACCCACCCACCCATTGCGAGGGGCATGGGTAGCCAGATACACGAGCGAGTTTCGGCAATGGGAAGCAGAGTTGCTCGAACGAAACAGAAACCAGCGCAAACAGGCTCTTGATCTGGAAGCTTTGCAGATGCTCGCGCCCATCAATGTGCCCGCCTTTGCCTATCATCCGCATGCACGGCACCCCGGTGTCTTCTTCCAGAACCTGCATCTGTATCACGGTGTAGCGTTTCCCTCCCACACGCCTGATCCGCAGCGGTTCTTTGGCGACCTGGCAACCATTCTGGGGGCACAGGCTGGCGATATTCCTTCCTTTCGCCTGCAACCCGATCGTATGGCTCATCATATCAGCCACTTTGTCGCATTGCACCCATACGTACAGACATTGAACATCAATCTGATCAATCCTGATCGAGGCAATCTGCTGGCAACAGCCCTGCAATCTGTTTTGCAACCTGATATGGGAGCCAACGATGATGATGAGCCAATGATTACACCGCCCCGATGTTATATTACCGCCTATGTCACCGATATTCGCAAGAGTCGTGGCGAAGCACTGGAAAAACTGCGCCAGATCAATACAGCACAACTTTCTGCGGCTGAAACAGATTACTTTTTGCCCAACCTCTCCACCACCTTGCGCCAGCTCTCCGACCAGCAATCAACATGCCTTGAAGATGCGCATATTGCCATTGGCACCGATCTGACCCGCCCGCAAAGTGTCGCTATTCCTGCCGAGCGACGTCCCATGAGCAGTTTTTCTTGCAAAGGTCTGCTGTCGCGCTTCTTGCTCTCATTTTCCAGAGACGAAGATGGCTTGCGATGGCGGTATCAGATTGTGCCGGAGGAGAGCACAAAGGATGATCTGGTCAAACTGCATACAGCATTGTTGCGGGCTGGCGGCTACCTGTTGCAAGGAGAAGCGGGATATATTCCTGCTCTTGAGATCGCCGTGGATACCGCACAGCAACACCTGCTTGAGCAGATGCACCAGCAGGCCAACTGGGTGATTACGCTGGACCGCTTCTTCGTGCTTGATTATTTTGATTCGCCCTTCGAACCATCCCTTGAGAACATTGCCCGCAAATACGTCCTGGATTACGCGCCGGAGTTTGTCGAGGGGGTGGGCCACCGACTGATGGTCACAACTACCTGGCAGGACGAAATTGTTGCTATTCTTGAGCGAGCAATGGAAGAACTTGGGTTTCTGGTGGTTGCGCAGAGCATCCATGATTTGCTGCACTATTTGAAAATCGTTTCCGGGCGGCTGGTGTTGCAGGCGTTTGAGTCGAGTAGTCATGCAACGGCGGCTGTCGGATTGGGCGTTGTTACGGCCTGGCTGCAAAACACCGGCAAGCTCGCAAACGCGATTCTGATACCAGTGGACCCGCACCCGCGTCTCTTTATGCAGCACACAAAAGGCAAACCCACAGCAGGCGAGCGACGGTGTGATCTGATGCTGGTCACCTTGAAACGCAATATCGTTGAAGCAACGTTTATCGAAGTCAAATGGCGGCGCGGGCGTGCGCCAGTAGAAGAAATCGCACACGACATGCTCCTCCAGATGGAAGGCACAGCACAGATGATAGCGCAGCGGTTCTTCAACCCGGATCGGCTGGATGGAGCACTGCAGCGCACCTATCTGGCAAATGTGCTGCAATTCTATCTTGAGCGTGCCATCCGCTACCAGTTGGTTGATAGCGAGACCGCGCAAACCTTCTTGCAACATCTGGCAAACCTGGAAAAGAGCGGACTGGACTTTCGGCCTTCCTATGAGGGCTATATCGTAAGCCTGGATAGTCAATCACGCTCACCCTTTGCGGTGGGTGATGCAAAGATAACCTTGCTTACCGCCGAAGACTTTGCGGAATCAACAGACTTTCAGACGCGATTTACCGTGCAGAGTGAGGCTGAACTTGAACCTGTGGACAATGAACCAGCAGCAGCAGAGAGTGAAGAAACGAGACCTGGTGAGTCAGAACTGCCCATAGAAGCGCAGACAGAAGAAGCCATACAACCGATTGAAACACACGACTCGGATGAGCAAACAGAAGAGAAGAAACCAAAGCAAGAGGAAGCCACCCACTCTGATGAGGTTGTAATTCCCCTGGGAGATGCGCATGGCGTTGAAATCGCGTGGAAACCAGGAGTGAAAGGTAGCCCGCATCTTTTTGTACTCGGCATTCCAGGTCAGGGAAAATCCTGGGCCGTAACCCGTATGCTCACTGCATTGGGACAGCAAAATATCCCGGCACTGGTGCTTGATTTTCACGGGCAGTTTGCTGACGCAGATGGTCCTTTTGTTGCGAAGGTTTCGCCGGTGGTGATAGATGCAGCCAGAGGATTGCCCTTTTCACCCTTTGAATGCGCCGCCGATGAAGGTACCGATGGCTGGCGAGCCAATAGCTTTGGACTGGCGGAAATATTTGGCTACGTAGCAGGATTGGGTGATATGCAGCGTGATCTGGTGTTTACCGCCATTCGTGACGCCTATGCTGCACGGGGTTTTAGCGATGACATGACTGATGAGCCTGAACTGCCAACCCTCCATGAAGTGCTGGCATTGATCGAAAAGCGTGAGCAGAGCAGTCGTACTGCAAACGTGACAGCTCGCTGCCGTCCACTGTTTGAAATGGATCTGTTTCGTCCCGATGGGCAAGAGTTTCACACACTGGTGAAGCAGGGTGTTGTGATAGATCTGCACAACCTGTATGTCGAAACACTCCAGATGGCAGCCGGGGCGTTTGTCCTGCGAAAAATCTACAAAGACATGTTCCGCTGGGGACCATCAAATCGGTTGCGGCTGGCGATAGTGCTGGATGAAGCGCATCGTCTTGCGCGTGATGTTACCCTGCCCAAGATCATGAAAGAAGGGCGCAAATTTGGCATTGCGGTCATTGTCGCCAGCCAGGGATTGAGTGATTTCCACCAGGACATTGTCAGCAACGCCGGCACAAAGGTTATTTTTCGCGTCAACTATCCGGAATCGCGCAAAATAGCGGGGTTTATTCGGGCGCGGCAGGGGCAAGAACTCTCGGCGCGACTGGAGCAACTCTCAGTGGGAACAGCCTATATCCAGACACCTGAGATGGCGTTCGGCTCGGTGGTGCGGATGTATCCGCTAGACGATACTGATACCCAGGCGTGAAGTGACAACCAACCAACCAGCAGAACGGAGCAAGCTCATGACCAACCTGCCCGATCTTGAAATAGGACTATCCCGGCGCGACAGCACCAGTTACACCGTTGACCTGCGCTTCACCGACCCGCAGAGCGCAGCCGACTCGCGTGCAACGGGGCAAATGCACCCTGACCTTGACCAGTTGTGCCAGATGCCCCTTGATCATGCAGAGTATGGGCAATGCCTGACTGACGCGCTTTTTGCCGACCGTGCCATCCGTGAGAAGTTTGCCCATGCGCAGGGTGCGGCTGGCACACGTCCACTACGGTTGCGGCTGACCATCAGTGAGCAGGTGCCTGAACTGCACGCGCTCCGTTGGGAGACATTGCGCGACCCCACCAACGGCGATATGCTGCTCACCAGTGAGCACATCCTATTTTCACGCTACCTGAGCAGCAGCACCTGGCGGCCCATCGAACTGCGCCCGCGAACGCAATTACGTGCCCTGGCAGTTGTAGCGAACCCGACTAATCTGGAAGATTATGCCCCCACTGGCACCGCGCTTGCCCCGATAGATGTGGCTAGTGAACTGGCACACGTGCGTGCTGGTCTGGGGGATATTCCCATCACCGAAATTGCAGCGGGTGGTAAAGCTACCCTGACAACCATCACCACCCACCTGCGCGACGGCTGCGACATTCTCTACCTGGTGGCGCATGGAGCAAGCCAGTGATGGGAATACTACAAGACATTCCCACAATGAGAGAGAACACAGT
>CAYFVX010000070.1:0-10332 GCA_964346425.1 uncultured Chloroflexaceae bacterium
GGGGCTGAACAGGTGTCACCTGCGGTGGGCTTTGCTTGCGCAAGGCAAAAAACGCACACGGCCGCGTGCCAGCCCATTCTGGTGGGGTGTATCGTTTTTGCGGCGTAGCCGCAAAAACGATACACCCCACTCCAAAAAGGAAACGTGATCATGATAGATCGATTCAATGGGGCGTTATTGTTCAAGCCAGACCTGTTTGAGCGTCTGCGCGAGTCGCCGCAGGTGGTGCGCGAGGGGTTGATGATTGTCTTGCTGGTGGGGGTGCTGGTAGGGACGATAGATGGTATCCGCCAGTTTCTTGGCTACCTCAATCCCAATCAGCAAATCGCGCAGTTGCGCGAAGGGCTTGAGCAGGCGATTGAGCAGCAGGCACTTTCAGCGCAAACACCGGAGCAGCGGATGGTGGTGGGGATGATGAGCGATAATCTTGACCCGGCTTTGGATCTGGCGCAGGAAATCAGTATGCTGCCGACGCCGCTCCCGCGACCGGTGAGTGGGTTGGTGCGTGCGCTGGGGGTCGTGGTATCGCGCCCGCTTGACTATCTGGGTGGCATGCTGCTGGCCGTGGTCTTTGCGCATATTGCGGCTGGCTGGATGGGTGGTCAGGGGAGCATTCAGCAGATGGTGGGGCTTGGTGCGCTTTCGGTCGCTCCGCATGCGCTGGATGCGCTGGCGTTTGTGCCGTGTGTCGGGTCGGGCCTGACGACCGCCGCCTGGGTCTGGGGGTTGGCTATTCTGGTGATGGCAACCAGTGTGGTGCATCGGCTGGATTATGGTCGCGCTACGTTCGCCGTGCTGCTCTTCCCGCTGATTGGCATATTGCTTGGTATTCTGGCGTGCTGCGGGTTGTTTTTTCTGCTGGTGGCCGCCGGGGCGGGGTAATGGAGAATGGAGAGTGGGTAATGGAGAATGGAGAGTGGAGAATGGAGAATGGAGAGTGGAGAGTGGAGAGTGGAGAGTGGAGAGTGGAGAGTGGAGAGTGGAGAATGAATCTATGGCATCATCCTCATCACCAGAAGAAATCACGCTATATGTGCAGGGAATGGACTGCGCCAGTTGCGCCCGCTCACTAGAAACCAGTGTCGCCAGAATAGCCGGCGTCGATTCATGCACGCTGCATTTTACCACCGAGAAAATGCAAGTGGTCGGGCATGTAACGTATGAACAGATTGCCGACCACATTCGCGCCCTGGGCTACGAGGTCGCCGAGACACAGGCCCCCCCATCGGCCACAGAAAACATCGCCTCGCGCTCCTTGCTTCCCTTTCTCTGGCAACGGCGCGATACCCGCCAGGCCCTTATCGGATTGCTATTGATCATCCCCGGCATCATCGGGCACGAACTGCTGCATATCTCCCACCCCTTGCTGGCACTCACCTCACTCCTGGCCCTCGGCATAGCCGGCACCCCCATCGCCCGCAGTGCATGGCGCACCCTGCGGATGAATCGGCAAATCAGCATCAACCTGCTCATGACCATAGCCAGCATCGGTGCCGTCTTCATCGGCGCATTTACCGAGGCCGGTATGGTGATGGTCCTCTTTGCGCTTGGCGAAGCGTTGGAAGGATACACCTCGGCGCGGGCGCGTGAATCCATCCGCAGCCTGGTAGCAGTGGTGCCCGATGAAGCAACACTGCTGCGCCGAGCGACCATTCAGAAATGCACCGGCGAAACATGCGCCCCCCAGGAGCCATGTGGTTGCCAGGAGAACGAGACCATGCAAACAACCTGCGACAATGGCAGCGACGCCTGCGCCCAGGAACCATGTGGTTGCCATGAGGAGCACGAGCAAACAACCTGCACAGGAACGCATGTCCCCGATAGCCAGCTCGCCGCACAACGCGTGCATGTCGCCAGCCTGCACGTCGGCGATGTCATACTGGCCCGGCCAGGCGAACGTATCCCGATGGATGGCCGAGTCATCGCCGGCGAATCAGCCGTCAACCAGGCCCCCATCACCGGCGAAAGTCGCCTGATAGAAAAAGGGAAAGGGGCAGAAGTATTTGCCAGCAGCATCAATGGTGAAGGCAGCCTGGAAATTGAAGTAACACAGCGGGTCGAAGACAACACCATCAGCCGCCTCATCAAAATGGTCGAAGAAGCGCAGGAAAAACGCGCACCCGTCCAACGGTTTGTCGACCGGTTTGCCCAATACTACACACCGGCCGTCATAACGATCGCCTTGCTGGTTGCGCTGCTCCCCCCGCTCATGTTCGGGCAACCATTCTGGAACCCTGCCCCGGACGAATACGGCTGGCTCTATCGCGCCCTTGCACTGCTAGTCGTCGCCTGCCCATGTGCGCTGGTTATTAGCACACCAGTAAGCATCATCAGTGCCATCAGCAATGGCGCACGCAACGGGTTGCTGGTGAAAGGTGGAGCCTATCTTGAGGCATTGAGTCGCGTCAAAGCCATCGCCTTCGACAAAACAGGCACACTCACCGAAGGCAAACCAACGGTCATTATGGCTCGTTCGGTCCAATGCAACCTGCCACACCAGGCCACCGCACAACCCTCGCTGGCAGAACTGGACTGGTGCAGCAACTGCGACGACATGCTGGCACTCGCCAGTGCCGTGGAGCAACAAAGTGAGCACCCGCTGGCAACAGCGATAGTACACGAATCGGTGCGCCGCGGCGTGCATACGCGCTATCCCGCCGCACAAATGGTGCGAGCATTGACCGGGCGCGGAGTCACCGGCACAATAGAGGGACACCAGATAACCCTCGGCAGCCACAAATCCATCGAAACAACCATAGCCCACCCGGCAGTCCATTGTGCAGAAGCCAACCAGGATGCCGCCCAGGGATATACGCCGATAATGGTCACGCGTGATAACACCTACCTGGGCAAAATAACCGTAAGCGATACCGTGCGCAGCAGCAGCCAGCAGGCACTGGTAATGCTCAAATCGCAAGGCTTCAAAGCACTGGTCATGCTCACCGGCGACAATGCGCAGGCCGCGCAGCGGGTCGGCGAAACCGTCGGCGTTACCGAAGTCCAGGCCGAACTACTGCCCGAAGCAAAAGTGGCAGCCGTAGAAGAATTGCGCAAACAACATGGCAGCGTGGCAATGGTGGGCGATGGCATCAACGATGCGCCAGCCCTGGCAACCGCCGATGTCGGCATAGCCATAGGCGCAGCCTATGGCGGCACCGCCCAGGCTATGGAGACGGCCGATATAAGCCTGATGAGCGATGACTTGCGCCAGTTGCCCTTTGCCTTTGGATTGAGCCGCGCCACCATGCGCACTATCCATACCAACGTGCTCTTGAGCCTGGGCATCAAAGCAGGCTTCCTGGTCCTGGTATTATTTGGAATGGGCACCATGTGGATGGCTGTATTGGCAGATATGGGAACCTCGCTGCTGGTTACCCTCAATGGCATGCGTTTGCTGCGCTGGAAACACTAATGCCCTTGCCTACTACTCGCCCTGGTGCCAGTAGAAATCGTGCTGCACAACAATCCCCCGACCGGGAACGATGGTATACGGATAGGGGCGCGAATCTATCATCGTGGGGGCCGTCTGCATCTGGAGAACACGATAGTTACTACCAGTGGTCATAGTGCCCCAGTCGGGGGTATACAGGTCTAAAATTATGTCAAACGCATTCAGCAGATTGTTCTGGTCACCCTGTTTAAGGACCGATATCCTGATAATGCACCCGCTTGCCAAACAATTCGACATCAAAGAAGGCAAAATGGTGCATATACCGCACAATTTTCATGGGAGGTTCCGAGAGCGTGCCAAGATAAAGCACATGGGCCTGCGTATGCGCTTGCGCATAGTTGAACAGTATTTGCTGCGAGAGTATCGTTTTGCCGGCACCCGGCTGCCCGGCCAGAATGTTCAGAGAATAGACCGGAATGCCCCCACCAAGCAGAGCATCCAGATTTGGTATGGCCGTTTGCATCATTTTGATTGATTGCATACATCCTCCCAGGCGATAGATAGAATGATACCATGTTCGTTTGAATGGGTAAATAAACCGCCAGGACACCAGAAACGCCAGGATTTGGGCAGAGAGATGAGAAAACCTTGTTCTCCCTGTGCCTCCGTGTCTCCATGTCTCCGTGGTGAAAAGCAACCATTCATCCGAACCTGTTGTGGGTATTACATGGCTAAAATGTTGCTTTGTAGACCGCCTCGTCTTCTCTGGTAACAACCAGAACTAACCCCTGTTGCTCCAGGTCTGAAAGTTCGGCTATCAGTTCTGTATGCGCCAGCCCGGTAGCCTCCTGCAGTTGATCCAGACTGGCGGCACCACTGGTTTGCAACAAGCGCAAAATATGATTGGAACGCGTATCCAGTTCTTGCACGGGAATCATATTGCTAAAGACCGGCTTGCCAGTCAGCACACCAGTAACCGCCCGCACCGGGCGTGCCATCGCAATACCGCCCTGCCCGATGGCAAATTCCCAGATGGTTTTGTCGTGCGGCGAGCCACGGACCTTCAGGATTCGGTATACTCACCAACCAGAAACGAGGTACACGTCCAGGCAGCCAGGCTCACCGCCAGGTCATACCCAAAGCGACGTTCATTCTGGCGGGTGCCGATGAGGTCGTGAATAGCCTTGAAACTATCTATAGCGATGAACTGCGCTTCGATTTCTTCCACATGTTGATTGATAACTTTGAGGGCTTCATCCATGCTCTTACTGCGCAGGACCTGGCCGATATCAATAAAAAAGATATTCTGGTTGAGCTTTTCCAGGTCAAAGTAGGAAAATTGCTGCTGATAGCGGATCATCTTGAATGCTGGCTCAGAGAGGGTCGTGAAAAAGATACCGCGCGTATTGTTGCAACAATTGTGAAACATGATTTGCTGCGTGAGAATGGTTTTGCCGGAGCCGGAAGGACCTGCAATGATGTTGACAGAGTAGATAGGAATGCCGCCACCGAGGATTTCGTCCAGATTTGGGACATGGGTAGAGATGAGCTGTAATGATTCTGCTGTCAATGGTCTGCTCATCCTTGACCAGAAAGGTTCTACGGCCCGCTGACGCTGAAACCAGCAAGCTGGCTGGCAAACAAAAACCAGCAATATGTGACATGGATAAGATACCCGCTCTTTGTAGATTATACCAGTGGTAGAATATATCTCCAACTGGCGTATTGACCACATGGGGTAATATTGTGGTAGCATGTAAGAACAGCAACTCTTTTGGTCCCGCAATAACCATGTCGGAAAAAATGCCAATCCACCCGACATGAGGGAGCAGGCATATGATAATTGAACAAGACATACAGAGCGACAAAACACTCAAGGAAGAGAACGCCTCCCTGCGCAAGCGCGTTGAAGAACTTGAGCAAACCCTCAATGTCGCCACCAGCGAAATAGCCTCCTTACAGGAATGGGTGGAAATCTTCCAACAACTTGCAAAAAATTTGCATGAAGTCGTCTGGGTACGTGATGTTGAAAAAAACCAGCTAATCTACGCCAATCCAGCCTGTGAAACCGTCTTTGGGTGTAGCATAGCAAGCCTCTACGATACCCCCGACTATCTGTCTGAATTGATACACCCGGACGACCAGGAACGCGTCTTGAGCGAGCTGCAAAAACAATACCACGAAGGCACCCTCTTCGACATGGAATACCGCATCATCCATCCTGATGGCACATATCACTGGATGTGGGAACGTACACTGTTTGTGCATACGCCCCAGGGCAATGTCGAACGCATGATAGGCATTTCGGAAGATATTTCCCATCGCAAACACATGGAAGAGCTGTTGCGCACCAGTGAAGAACGCTACCGCGCTATTGTCGAAGACCAGACCGAGCTTATCTGCCGCTTCCGGCCGGATGGAACGATAAGCTTTGTCAACAATGCCTGCTGTCGCTACTTTGGCAAGCAGAGAGAACACCTGCTTGACACCAGCTTTTTAGCCCTTTTTCCTGAAACCGAACATGCCAACATCACCCATCACCTGAATTCCCTGAGCCAGCAAAAGCCGACCCACGTCTACGAACACAAAATCTCTCTGGCTGATGAGACACCACGCTGGCTGCAATGGACCTACCGGGCGATCTTTGATGCCGCGGGAACCCTGATAGAATTTCAATCCGTAGGCCGCGACATCACGCTGCAGAAACAGGCAGAACAGGAACTCCAAAAAACCAACGAGGAACTCGACCAGCGGGTGCATGAACGAACCGAAGAGCTTTACCATACCAATCACGCATTGCAGCAACAAATAGAAGAACGCAAGCGCATTGAAGCAGACCTGCGGGCAAGCGAAAAACGCTACCGCGGCATTGTCGAAGACCAGACAGACCTTATCTGCCGCCTGAAACCAGACGGCACGTTCACCTTCGTCAACGAAGCGTATGCTCGCCATTTCTCCACCACCAGCCAGTCCATGATAGGCACATCTTTTCTCACACTTATGCCCCCCGAAAAAAAGGCCAGTGTCCAGACCTTTCTGCAATCCTTCAGCCCAACAAAGCCGGTTGAGACGAGCATGCACTCGTGGATAAACGAATACAACCAGACCTGCTGGCAACATTGGATCCATCGTGCGCTTTTTGATGACCAGCAACGCGTCGTAGAAATTCAATCGGTCGGGCACGACATTACCGAACGCATGCAGGCAGAAGAAGCCTACCGGAATCTGGTGGACCATTCATTGCAAGGGTTGGTTATTTTTCAAGAAGATCGCCCGGTCTTTGCCAACTCCAAAATGGCCCAGATCACTGGCTATTCTGTTGATGAGCTCATAGCAATGACCTCGGCTGATGTCATTATCCATCCCGATGACATGCCTATCAAAAAACACATCAAGCACCACTTGCAAGCAGGACACCCCCGCTCCTCCAATTCTGAATTTCGCATTTACCACAAAAATGGGGAAGTACGCTGGCTCGAAGTTTCCGCTGCACCAACCCAATATCAAGGAAAAGCAGCCATGCAAGCCGCCTGTGTGGATATTACCGAACGCAAACATGCCATAGAATTGCTGCGCGAAAGTGAAGAACAATACCGCACCCTGGTCGAAATGTTACCCGGTGCCGTTTTGATGGCAGACCTGGATGGCACAATCCGCTTCTGCAACCAGCAAACCGCGTATCTTTTTGGCTATAGCAACGCGGAGGCATTGTGCGGAAAAAACGGGAGCGATCTGCTTGATAGTGCATGCATGTCTTCCAATCCGATAAACGTTCTCAACAGTATTCTCGCCTCTGGAAAAACAAGAAACCTTGAATATCTCATGCGAAGAAAAGATGGCACGAACTTTCCGGCCGAGGTGAGTAGCACCGTGATACGGGATACGCAAGGATGTCGGAAGGCATTGATTGTGGTTATTCAGGACATTAGTGAGCGCAAACAAGCAGATCAACAACTTTACCAGGCGTATAATAATCTTGCCGAGATCGCCAGTCATGTGAGCCACAATAAGAGCATCCTGCAAGCAGTGGTAGAAGGGGTCGAAGATGGGTTGCTGTTGATTGATGAAAAAGGCTACGTGCAAATGGTCAATCAGGCAATGGTCAAGTTACTCGGGACAACCCGCGATACATTGCTCAATAAAGAATGGAAAAGTATGTACCCACGCATTGCACCAGATTTTCCAGGCTATCTGGCAATTGAACCATCCACTGATGACCACAACCACTATCGTGAACGCAGATACCGCGACTCGGATGGAGTTGTCCATATTTTGAATATTCAGGTCATCAGGCCAACCAACAAACCACACCAGAGAGTGAAACATACCCTTATGCATGTGGCCGATGTCACAGAACATACCAAATTGCAGCAACAGCTTCTCGAAAATGACCGCTTCGTTGCCAATGGCAAACTGGCAGCCAGCGTTGCGCACGAAATCAATACACCGCTGCAATCGCTGCAATTGTTCATTGAACTGGCACGGGTGGCGACAGAAGAAAAACGTCAGGGATACCTGAAACACGTCAAAGATGAAATTCAACGCATCGGGCAAATCGCCAACAATCTGCTCGACCTCTATCGTCCAGGAGCTAACACCACGTGCCCCCTGCAAATCAATACGCTCATTGAACGATTGTTGCTGATGGTTGGCAAACGCATTATGGACCAGGGAGTACAGATTGAGCGCAATCTTGCGCAAGACCTGCCCGATGTATGGGGACGCTCCGACGAGTTTATGCAGGTTTTGCTCAACCTGATGGTCAATGCACTGGACGCTATGCCAGAAGGTGGTCGCCTCGAGATAGCAACTACTGCAGGAACAAAGAATGCTTTGCCTGCCATCAGCAGCTCGATACCCGAGAACGGCAAACGTATCATATCAGCACCTTCATCCCAGGCGGAGAAGACAAATGGCGAGCAGTATCCTGCAGATATGTTTGTGGTTATCACTATTCGTGACACGGGTTCAGGTATCGCTCCAGAATTGCAAGAGCGCATTTTTGAACCTTTTATGACGACCAGAGAGAAGGGAACAGGATTGGGACTTGCCATAAGTAAACAAATTGTTACGCAACATCATGGACGCATCATCGTCCGGAGTGAACCTGGTCAGGGCAGTACGTTTATGGTTCTTTTACCGGCCAGGAGGTTGGAAAATGGATCCTTGCCATGTAAGCTTATAGAGGAAACAGTATGAATGTTCGTATTCTTGTTGTTGAAGATGATCAATCCACATGTCTTGCACTTGCAGACTGGCTTGAGCACGGTGGCTATCGCGTTACGCAGGCATATAATGGTGTTTCAGCCGTAAACATCTTGCAAAAAACGCGGTTTGAGATTGTTGTCAGCGATATTATTCTAGGTGATATGAACGGGTTGGAAGTTCTGAAACAGGCCAGAAGCCAGAAATATCCCCCCGAAGTTATCTTGTTAACCGGGCAGGCGTCGTTGGAAAGCTCTATCGAAGCACTCCGCCAGGGAGCGTTTGACTACCTGCAAAAACCAGCCAATCCGGAGACATTGCTTGATTGCGTATCACGCGCGGTAGAACGGCATTCCTCTGAACAAAAATTACGCGAAGCAGCACAAACCATGCTGCGAGCCATCAATTCGCGCAGCGGCGTGGCGGGCACAGAGCAATCGTCGGGAGGACTGGAAGACCAGGGACATTCCCCACAGGTGTATAATGCTGAGCTTGAGGTTATCACAATCGGTGAACTTGCCATCGGCAAGACGCGGCACGAAGTGACGTACCAGGGTCATCCGCTGCATGTAACCCCCACCGAATATTCACTTCTGCGCTATCTTGCAGAGCGAGCAGGCGAAATCTGCTTTTGCTACGACATTGTGCAGTATACGCATGGATACCGCACCAGCGAAGCAGATGCACAGACCATGCTGCGCTCCCACGTGCGCAACCTGCGCAAAAAAATAGATGGACGCTATCTGGTGAATGACCGTGGGATAGGGTACAAGTTGGTTGACCCGGCAGCAAACCACATCAAAGCCTGATCGCCCGGTATGGTATTTTTGTGCGGCTACGCCGCACAAAAATACCATACCAACACCTTTTTTCATGGGTTTGCAACCCCCAATGGGTGTCGCCCGGTGGTACGTAAGTACAGTCAGAGATACTACGCACAGGGTATGCGGGACCATCGTTCCCGCATACCCTGTGCAGAAATGTCCACGACAATCTCCACGTTTTCTCCTTCCAAAAGGCTGCACACTTGCTTTATGCTAGTAGAGAGAAATTTCGTTAGCAACGGAATTGTATCCCTGGCAACTTCCGCATCCCCCCTTGACAGAAGATGAGGATTTGGCAATCACCCTGATGAACGCTGAAAGGTTGATTGATGGAGACAACAAGAGCCGGTAACCGGGAGCTATGGCATTACCTGGTTGAACGCGGGATGATCCTTTCCTGCATTCCTTTTGAATATGCATATGAATCAAGCCCGTCTGATGTGGTTTTTTGTCTTGGCAACGTGTATTATGGCATTCCCACCTATCTTATCAATGAAATTTGTCCGCTGGGCAACTATATCCCCTTGCCCTTCATTCATCCTGGCATTGTAGGGTTGATATGGAAACACGAACATCCACTTCCCATCATTGACATGCATTATCTGACCAATAAGGAACCTGTTACCCCAACCCCTGAGGAAGCATTGATCATTCTTCAACTTGCTGGAATGGAAATCGGGCTATTGACCAATGGCATTTACAAATTTGCGCAAGAGCCATTGATCCTCAACACGACAAAACGACAACCTGCCAGAAAAATCATGAGCTGTTGATGGTTGCCTGTTTTTGTTGTGTTTTTTTGCAGCGTGGCCGCAAAAAAACACAACAAAAAGAATTCTTTCGGGGGTTTGCAACCCGGACTTTGTCCATTTCTTGCTGCGCAGCAGCAAACCTCTGGTTTCACGCAAAGAC